>JAICPX010000024.1 GCA_025929635.1 Chitinophagaceae bacterium | reverse complement strand
GATCATGAAGCCGGAGTTCAAGCCTACATCTTTCATCAATAACATTGGCAAACCCCATTTGCCCTCCAGCAACAAATAGCAACGCCGATCAGAAATATTTCCCAGTTCAGAAGCAGCAAAACATGCATAATCCAGTGGCAATGCAAGCGGTTGCCCGTGAAAATTCCCACCACTGATCGTATCATCTGCACCAAGAATGATCGGGTTATCGGTAACAGCATTCAATTCGGTTTCCGTCAATTCTTTTAAATGCAACCATGCATTGCGGGTTGCCCCATGCACCTGCGGCATGCAGCGCAGGCTATACGGATCCTGTACACGACCGCAATCGACATGACTTTGCATGATATCCGAATCTTTCAATAGTAATCGTAAACGTTGGGCAACTAATTTATTGCCGTTAAAAGGACGAAGGTTATGCAATCGTGCATCAAATGGAGCTTTTGTACCTGTCAACGATTCCAGGCTCATGGCACCGATAATATCAGCAGCTTCCAAACAATTATGCATGCGCTGTACTGCTCTTACCGCAAATGATAAAATGAATTGTGTTCCGTTGATAAGCGCTAATCCTTCTTTTGGCCCCAACGTGATTGGTGCTATTTGATGTTTGCTGAAATATTCTTGTGTTGTTTGTCTAATCCCGTCGTGATAAACTTCTCCCAATCCTATCAGTGGCAAAAATAAGTGTGCAAGCGGAGCAAGATCGCCCGAGGCTCCTACACTACCCTTTTCAGGCACAACGGGTATCACGTTATTTTCTATATGCCATATGATTCTTTCAATCGTAGTTAACTGAACCCCACTAAAGCCCTGCGCCAAAGCATGCACTTTTGTTATCAGCATCAATTTGGCCACTTCCCCAGGAATTGGATCACCTACACCAACACTATGACTTTCGAGGATCTTATATTGAAGCGTTGCTGTATCCTCTTCTGAGATCTTTGTATTCGCTAAAATGCCAAAGCCGGTATTAATACCGTAAACAGTTTTATTATTTTCTACAATTTGCCTGACATGATCATGTGAAGTCCTGATCTTTTTTGTAGCTTCTGCGTTAATTACCCCCTTCAATTTCCCTTTTGCAAGAGCAATAGCGGTGCCTACAGTCAGCTTATCAATTCCGTAATTAAAAAACTCTGGCATGGTGATTAATTCTGTCGCAAAATAAGGCAGATTCTTTTATCTTTGCGGCTCTTTAATTGGTCCGGTAGCTCAGCTGAATAGAGCAGCTGCCTTCTAAGCAGCAGGTCATTGGTTTGAATCCAATCCGGATCACAAAGGTCATCCCGATTTAATCGGGATCCGGATCACAAAAGCCTCTCAAACGAGAGGTTTTTCATTTAACTTCAAACCTCAAACCCCAAACGACAAATAAGTGATGGATGTCAAGATTGAACCTCATTGGAAAGAAATTTTAAGAGAAGAATTCAGCAAACCCTATTTCCAGCAAATCGTTTTACATCTTAAAACGGAAAGATCACAGAATAAAACGATTTATCCACCTGGTTCACAAATATTCAATGCCTTTGATACAACGCCGATCGACAAGGTAAAAGTGGTAATACTTGGCCAGGACCCATATCATGGACCGGGACAAGCACATGGTCTTTGTTTTTCGGTACAAAATGGTGTGCCCCCACCTCCATCATTGATAAATATATTTAAAGAACTGAATGAAGATACTGGCGTACCAATACCCAATCATGGCAATCTTACACATTGGGCAGAACAAGGTGTTTTTTTATTGAATGCATCGTTGACTGTTCGTGCACACGAACCCATGAGCCATTCAAAGATTGGCTGGGCAACATTTACCGATACGGTTATCAAAAAGATATCTGAAGAAAAAGAACATGTTGTGTTCTTATTATGGGGAAAGTTTGCACAGGAGAAAAGAGTATTGGTCGATCAAACAAAACATTTGATCCTTCGTGCACCTCATCCCTCCCCACTTTCTGCAAATGCCGGTTTTTTTGGATGCAGGCATTTTTCAAAAGCAAATGAATATTTGATGAAACATGGGATTGACCCGGTTGATTGGAGATTGTAGGACAGCAGATGCCTGATACCGGATACCTGTCGCTGGTATCTGGAATCTAGTATCCAGCATCCAGTATCCAGCATCCAGTATCCAGCATCCAGTATCATATCCTTAGCTACATTTGCAATCATGATAATTTCACCAAACCTGCAACTAGAAACCGATAAAGTTCTGCTTCGTCCGCTGCAACAGGAAGATATATCCTTATTTGCCCGCATCGCAAACGAGGCATCACTGTGGCGGTATTTCACTTTTTTGCTGAATAATCCTGTTGAATTGCAACGCTGGGTGGAGACCGCACTAAAAGAAAGAGAAGAAGGAAAAAGGATCCCATTTACAATCATTGAAAAAGCAACCAGCGAAGTTTGTGGCAGCACAAGTTTTGGCAGTATTTCTTATTATGATAAAAGAATTGAGATCGGGTGGAGCTGGCTGGGTAAACATTTCCAGGGAACCGGAATAAACTTTCATGCAAAATTTTCCATGCTTAGCTATGCGTTTGATGTATTGGACTGGGAACGGGTGGAAATAAAAACGGATAACTTAAATGAAAGAGCGAAGCAAGGGTTAAGAAAGATCGGCGCCACCGAAGAGGGTGTGCTACGCAGCCATATGCAAATGCCAATGGACAGGAGAAGAGATTCTGTTTTCTTCAGCATATTAAAAGAGGAATGGCCAACGATCAAAGACTCGATTTTTAAAGAGATCAATTCTTTCCAATATTCAGCATGAAGATCATCAAAGAAATATTGGGTCGTTTATTTGCATTGTGGGCGCTTCTTACCTTTCTTATTACCTTCTTGATCATTTTTATACCATCAATGCTATGCTGGCTGATACCAGAACCAGCCGGCCAGGATATTTTTATCAGGATCGCGAGATTGTGGATGAACGTATGGCTGACACTCGCCGGTTGCCCGATCAGAATAAAAGGCAAAGAAAATTTTTTAAAGGGAAAGACCTATATCGTTACCTGCAATCACAATTCTCTTATGGATGTCCCGCTCTCCTGCCCATATATTCCAGGGCCAAATAAAACAATTGCTAAAACCAGTTTTGCAAAAATTCCTTTGTTCGGATTTTTTTATATGAAGGGCTCTGTACTTGTGGACAGAAAAAACGAAGCAAGCAGGCGAAAGAGTTTTGAAAAGATGAAAGAAGTACTCGAAAAAGGAATGCATATGAGCATTTATCCTGAAGGAACAAGAAACAGGACTGGTGAACCACTAAAGAAATTTCATGATGGTGCTTTCCGGCTCGCCGCAGAAACCGGTCATGATATTATTCCTGCAGTAATTTTTAATACCAGCAAAGTTCTCCCAATTGGCAAAGCATTTTATTTCTGGCCACATAAACTGGAAATGCATTTTTTGCCAGCTGTACAGGTAGCTAAGAACGGAGACTACGCAATAATAAAAGAAAAAGTATTTCAATTAATGAAAGATCATTATGCAGCTCACCGGTCGGTATAAAAATATCGCGTTCTGTTAATCTTCAGATCCTGGAGCAATCCGGATTTCGGACTGATGCTTATATTAAAATACCGGTAAGGGCCAACCGGGGTTACATTGATCGACATTTGCCAGCAATGCATTTCTCTTGCAATGCTCATTGTAAAAGTTTGCAGGTTTTTCGTATCAAAATCATAATAACCATTGATGGAAAAGTTCCACTTAGGCGTCAATGAAAAACTCCCGTTGAATGAAAGGTTGCTGCTAAACTCCTTTTCAAAACCAGAATAATCTTCTTTTAATCGTTCACTAAAAAATACGCTTAGCCCGAGATTCACACTCCAGGGAATATTAAAGTCAACAAAGTCTGCCGGGTTGCGTCGCATGTAGTCCAGCTGGCTTTGCACTTCGGGACCCATCAATGGATCATTCAGCATCTGTTCTTCCCTTTGTTTTCTTTCCTCCTCCTTTTTCTCATCCCGTGGCTTGCTTCTGAAGTCGGTTGACACCGAGAGATTACCGGATGAAAATCGTCCCAATTTAAACTTACCGCCCTGCCATGCATATCGATCTATAGGAAACCCGAGCGTATCAACCTGGTAAGGATTCAAAATTGTACTCGCCGTAATATTGATTTTATCAAACAATGTGCTGCGTAAGTAAAAATTAAATGTGCTCAGCTTAAATGAGTCTGCTATGAAATTGTATCCACCGCTGAAGCCATAGCCATCCAGTAGTTTTATTCGCGTGGCTTTTGCAGCCGCGGTATCGCTTTTTGGTTTCTTCTTCATCTCGAGATTATTGTCAACAGCGAAACTTAAGCCTCCATAGTCTTCAGCTCCATAAAAACCAAAAAGACTACCCTCAAATTCCGAAAAAGTAAAAGTCCTGCCACTTGTATCGATCTGTGTCCGGTACCAATGCTCTTTGGACAATGAAGGCGAGTAGCTTACGTTTACACTCGGTCTCACAACATGACGGATCATCGTCTGTCTTTTTCCTCCCAAATTAAATGTGCCATACAATGCCGTATTGATACCGATGCCAAAAGATGTTTTGTGATCCATATAAAATCCTTTGTTCACCGTTGTATCAACTTTTTCCAGTGTATTGTTCCAGCTCCTCCTGAATTTTTGTGCTATCCATTTATGTTCGTAGGAAAGACTTGGAGAAACGAGAAATCTTCCGCCGAGTATTGGCGGGAGTGAAAGCGTGATAGGAAAATTGTGTTGCCCACCCCACTGCATGGTATCGATCAGTTGCTTGAATTGAAAGGCTGTATCATAGAATGATACCTGGCTTCTCAGATTTCCATTGTAAGAAACGCCCAACTTATCATACCATTTTGGAGTTCCCGCAAAGTCTTTTCGCTGGAACGGGTAAATAGTGTTTACAGTATAACTGATATCCGGTAAATTCAGGTTGATCAGGTGAAGCTGGTTATTCTGATTGTGGTTGGCGCTTACGATCAGGTTTGATCCTTTGAATGTTCTTGAATATGTAATTGATGACCCCAACTGGTTCTGGAAATTACGCATCGGGTTATTGGGAACATACTGATTGTATTGTGTCGACCCTGCATTCACATTCGCCGAAAAATTTGTACCCGGCCTGGCACGGCTGTCTGATGAATGGCTCCATGTAATGCTATAGCTGCGGTTCTTTACATAATCAGGATCACCTTTGAAATTGTACTTGGTGCTTTGTACACTAAAACTCAGTTGTCCCTGGTAACGATATCTTTTCCGGTAAGTAGGAATAACATTCAATGTCCATCCGCCATAAGAATACAGGTTGGTGCGGATAGTTACGTCATAAAAATCGCTGAATGTTTTATAATAGCCAAGACCTTCCAAACCCAAACCAAAATCTTCATTGGCTGTAAACGTTGGCGCCAATATTCCCGAATGCCGGCCGCTCTTCATTGGAAAAAAACCAAATGGTAAATAAAGAGGGATGGGCACACTTTCAAATTCAGGATGTATCGGGCCGGTGATAGCGACTTTATTGGTTATCATCTTCACCTGGTTATATCGAAAACCAAAATGAGGGTCATCCAGCATACAGGTAGTAAGCACCCCATTACTTAAAAAAATAACATCCCCCAGCCGCTTTGACTGGCCGCTCACAATATGAATTTCATTCATGATAGTATGCGTGTTCTTTGTTACTCCTTTCTGCGTTTTGAAATTATACCTGATTGTATCACTTTGAAATCTTGTATCGCCTTGTGCAAAATGCGCCCGTTCAATGAGGTTACCCGCACTATCCAGCTTATTGACCGCGGTAAGAATTTGTGTTTCCTGGTCGACCTCCATTTGAGGAGCGGTCACCTCAATATCTTTATAGTTTGTTTTTGTTTTTCCGTAAAGGATCACTTTCTTATCTTTTACCAAAACGACGACTGAGTCCTCAGCTTCATACTGCACCGGTGCATCTAATGTATCCCGGGACAATTTCAGGTCAAATGTGTCAACACGATTAATGTTGGAATCGGGAATTGCACCTACATTAAATAATGAATCTTTTCTTAAAGTATCTGATGGGTTAA
Organism: Chitinophagaceae bacterium; assembly: GCA_025929635.1. Taxonomy (GTDB): domain Bacteria; phylum Bacteroidota; class Bacteroidia; order Chitinophagales; family Chitinophagaceae; genus VBAS01. The sequence continues at coordinate 14,273 of JAICPX010000024.1, read as the reverse complement.
CCGGTAAACGTTTCAGAAGGCTATCTTTGTTTTTCTGAGGTATAGTATCTTGCTTGTGAGGCACAGTGTCTTGTTTCTGAGGAACAGTGTCCTGTGAAGCTGTTAATGCGATGCAAAAAATAGGGGTATGGTTATAATTAGCTGAAGTTTTCCACGTTTGTGTAAAGAGAATTGCTGTCAGCAGGCCGGCAAAAAGGTAATTTGATCTAAATTTGTGCAGTCGCATCATAGCGTTGGAAAACAAAAATAATTCATTCAGACTTAAAGGATTTGTGAAGATTGAAAACTAATCCGTTAAAATTAATATCCACCATGACCAGGCGAATTATTGGAATTCTTGTTTGCGTTGCATTGCTACCACTGGCTTTCGCGTTTAAAAATTCTCCAACTCAAAGAAAAGGCGTTAAAACGATCGTTATTGATCCGGGGCATGGCGGAAAAGACCAGGGCGCAAAAGGAGCGATTACAACTGAAGCCAAAATCTGCCTGGCAGTAGGATTAAAGCTTGGAAAAGCTATTGAAGAAAAATACCCGGATATAAAGATTCTTTATACAAGAACAACTGATATCATTCCGGGTAATAAGCCAGACAAAAACCAGGGCCTTCGTTATCGTGCAGAATTTGCCAATCAATCGGGCGGCGATCTTTTTATAGCAATACATGTAAACGCAGCAAGGAAAATTGCCCACAGGGTGCCGAGCGGTTATAAATATGTTGGTAAAGGAAAAAAAAGAAGAAAAGTACGGACATACAGAACTTATTATACGCCAAATCCTGCAAAAGGAACCGAAACCTACATTTGGGCAGCCGACGAAAGCGGGCATAAAACCGATATGATAAAACCGGAAGATGAGTTTGGTGAAACTGATTCGACGATCACAATGCCCGAGATCAACGATCCGGTTATGAAAGCATTCCAGTTATTGTATGCAAAAAAATACTTTGAGAACTCTCTCCAGTTTGCCAATATGATCGAAGCTGAATTTATTAAAAGCGGCCGTACAAGCCGCGGTGTCAAGCAAAGAAATGATGTTGGGATCTGGGTATTGCATGCGACAGGTATGCCGAGTGTGCTGGTTGAAACCGGATTTATCAGCAACAAAGAAGAAGAAGCCTATCTCAATAGTGAAAAAGGACAGGACGAAATTGTAGAAAGCATTGTGAATGCTCTCACAAACTATATAGCAGCAAGAGAAAAAGCACCCGCGAGCAACAATGGAAGTAAAAGCCCGGATGCAAAAAGCGCAAAAGCTGACCCCGCCTATATCGATCGAAAATCCTTAGCCGGACAAAATCCCGGTAAATAATATCTGTTTTATGTTCACCACGGAGACAGGTGGCACTGATTTAAACTGGGATTATACCTCGTGACCCACTGTGGCTTTTGGGTATCCGTGGTCTAATAATCCCTGTCACAGACAATTCGTCGCCGTTTAAAGATTTAAATAGCTTAAATTATTTTGTTAATTTGGCGTTTGATAACTCAGCGTGAAAACAATCATACATGAAGATCAGCAATGAAACCAAGGTAGGGGTATTAACTATTGTGGCTCTCACATTTTTGATCGTCGGGTTTAACTTCCTAAAAGGCAAAAATGTTTTTAGTGATGAGAAACATTTATATGCTGTTTTTTCCGATCTCGGCAGTCTTAGAAAATCAAACGAAGTAAAGATGAAAGGCTTGCCGGTTGGAGCCGTGTATGATTATACTGAGATTGACAAAAAACAGAGCGGAATCAATTTTACGATAAAAATTAAAAGGGATGTGTATATTCCAAAAGATTCAAAAGCCACCATCGAATCGGAACTTCTTGGTTCTACGTATTTAAACATATCACAAGGCAATTCCATTGAATATTTAAAAGATGGGGATACGCTTCAGACCGACCGCACGACTTCTTTGGTTAGCGATGTAAAAGCTCAGATCAATCCAACATTAACAAGAGTAAGAGATGCGATCGATTCACTGAAAATGGTACTAAGTAGTCTTAACAATATGTTTGAAAAGGATACAAAAGGAAATATCCAGGAGATCATCCGCAATCTTAAAGAATCAACCGTCAGTCTTAATACATTATTAAATGCCGAGAGTGGCGCACTGGCAGCCACGCTGGACAATGCCAATTCGATCAGCGCCAATCTTAAAAAGAATAATGATAGCATCACCGCTACGATCAATAGCATAAAAAGGGCTGCCGACAAGTTCTCCGCGCTGGAAGTACAACCTACCGTTGATTCGCTGCAGGCATCGATTGTTGAATTTAAAAACATCTTAAACAAATTCAATACGAACGAGGGCACTCTTGGGCTGTTAATGAAAGACCGGACTCTTTATGATCAGTTAAATAAGGTGGGCCTTGGCCTCGAGATACTCCTTGATGATTTTCGAGTTAACCCAAAACGCTATACCGGCAATATTATCTTTAACAGAAAAGATAGAACAGGTCCTTTAACTTCGCCAGCGCCAAAAGATTCCGTTCCGCAAGGCAACCAGAAATGACCCTGAAAAAAATAAACTGTTTTTTTATCCTTGCGTGCCTGCTGCTCGCCAGTCCGCTGTTTATTTTTTGCCAGGAATTACCAACCACAAAAACTTTTACCCCAGCGGATACAGTTCGCACAGTTGAAATACTTCCGGGAGTAAGGAAATTAGAGTACCGGAAAATTGATTCTGTAACGGAGATACAAATTCTCGCCGGCAACGTAAGATTGAAACAGGGCAATTCCATATTTGAATGCGATAGTTGTGTCATCACAAAACGGTTGAATCTTTTTGAAGCATTTGGAAATGTACATATCAATGATTCCGATACAGCGGATGTATGGTCAGATCATTTACGTTATTTAACAGACCGGCGAATTGCCTATCTCGATGGCAATGTAAAACTCACTGATGGCAAAGGGACACTTACTACTCCAACATTGGAATATGATGTGAATACTAAAGTAGGTATTTATAGAAATGGAGGAAAAGTAGTCAATGAGAAAACAGTATTGACAAGTGAAGAAGGTTTTTATTATGCGGATCTTAAGGATGTTTACTTCAAAAAAAATGTACGGTTGAAAGACCCTTCTTATGATCTTGAATCTGATTCATTATTATACAATACCGGCACCGAGATCGTCAGGTTTATTGCTGAAACACTTGTCAAAGACAGTTCCGGCCGCACTATAAGAACCCGTGAAGGTCATTATGATAAAAGATCGGGCAAGGCGGAATTTGGTCAAAACCCGATAATCACAGACAAGGATATACAGGCCACAGGTGAAAAAATTATCAGTGACGATAGTACCGGCATCACGCAAATCTTTAACAAAGGGATCATTGTCGACACCGCGGCTAATCGGACCGTAAATGCAGATACAATTCTAGATCAGAAGGAAGCTGAATCATTTCTGGCTTATGCAAAACCGCTAATGATCATTGAGCAGGAAGGGGACTCGGTTTTTGTAAAAGCCGATACACTATTCTCCGCAAGGCTCTCAGACCTGTATGGCAAAACAGATTCAACAATAAAAAAGGATACCATACAGGGCGTAAACATCATCGACACAAAAACCAAAGACAGTACTGACAGGTATTTTGAAGCTTTCAGGAATGTGATTGTATTTTCGGATTCACTACAGGCAGTTTGTGATAGCCTGTTTTATTCGTTTAAGGATTCCGTTTTTCGGCTGTATTATGAGCCTGTTGTTTGGTCAAATGAAAGCCAGATAACTGGTGATACGATTTTGCTTTTTACAAAAAATAAAAAAGCAGACCGGATGCAGGTATTTAAAAACAGTTTTATCGCCAGCCAGGTGCAACCGGAAATATTTAACCAGGTAAGGTCGATACGAATGGATGCCTACTTTATCGATGGTAATATTGATTCCGTCCGGGCACGGGGCGGAGCCGAATGTATATATTATATACAGGATGAGGATAGCGCATTTACCGGCATCAATCAATCCACGTCCGATCTAATGGATGTCTATTTTAAAGAAAAAGAACTCCAGCGTGTTGTATTCCGTACGCAGGTGAAAGGAACAATCTGGCCAATGAAAGATAAATCTCCATCAGAGATGAGACTCTCCAATTTCAAATGGCGGGATGCTGAGAGGCCGAAGACAAAGTATGAGATGTTTGAGTAACTGGATACTGGATACTAGATACTGGATACAGGATGTTAGATGCTGGATACTTGCCCCAATACTCGTAGATTGTTTCTAATTAATCATCAAGTATCAGGTATCAAGCATCCAGGATCCAGTATCCAGCATTCAGCAACCAGTTTTTGCATTTCCTTTAAACTTATCTGGCATCTTTTTCGTTGAATAAGATGAAAACATCCCGCCATGAAAAGATCATTCCTGTTTCTTCTTGCATGTATTCTGATTTCAGCCTCACAATTAAAAGCCCAGGATTATAAAACCGCACTAGGTATCCGGTTAAGCAGCCAGGGACCTGCCATCAACAATTCGGTAAGCTTTAAACATTTTATGAACCCTAGGCTTGCGATTGAAGGGCTTTTCACTTTTGACAATAAAGCTGCAATAGGCGCATTATTGGAAATACATAATCCTATGCCCTCAACCCAGGGATTACAATGGTTCTATGGTGCCGGCGCCTACCTTGGTTTTGACTCAGACAAAACACATGCTGACCGTGCCCTGATGGGTGCACAGGGTATTGTTGGACTTGATTACAAGTTTGCCAATCTCCCGCTGAATCTTACTCTTGACTGGAAGCCTGAGCTAAATATCATCGATAATATCAATTTCGAGCCTGCTGCCATTGGATTCTCAATACGATTCACATTCGGCAAGTCCCAGGTTCAGACAGTTTCCGAATAAATACTCTTGTCCAATTGTTATAGATCGGAGGCAACTGTCTCCGGTTTTTTTTTGGCCATTACTGCCGGATTGCGTCTTTATTTGCGGCAAAATGCCGGACTTTATAGGCTGCTGATTCATTTTTTTCCTTATCTTCCGTTCCCAAACTTCTGCTTATGCGTAAAATTTTACGGTCGCTAACGATCGTTCCATTCATCATTATTTCTCTTGCTTCAGTAGCACAAGAGAGAACAGTTTCCGGAACAGTGTTGTCACAAAAAGATAACGAACCAGTTGCAAATGCTACGGTAACGAACCGGAACACAAAAAAAAGTACCACAACTACATCAACAGGACGGTTTACGATCAAAGCATCCAAAGGAGATGTACTTGAGATTACTTCGATAGGTTACCTTAAACTTACTGTACCGGTTGCCGATGGCACCGAGATCTCGGTAAGTCTGAACGTAAATGAAAAACAACTTAGCGAGGTAGTTGTCACCTCAATGGGTATTAAGAAAGAAAAACGTGGTCTTGGTTTCTCATCACAGGAACTAAAGGGCGATGATGTCGCTCAAACACAACGCGAAAACTTTTTTAATTCGATTCAAGGCCGTGTTGCAGGTGCTACATTGGTGCAAACCAGCGGCGCACCCGGTGCTTCTTCAAACATTGTACTGAGAGGTTTCAATTCACTCTCGGGCAGCAACTCACCACTGATAGTTGTTGATGGTTTACCGATCAGCAATAACACCGTTGACCAGCACATGCAGGCATCCAACGGTGACAATCGTTACAATGATTATACGAATCGTGCAGCCGATATCAACCCTGATGATATCGAATCTATCAATATCCTGAAAGGACCGGAAGCAACCGCGTTATATGGTATTGAAGCAGGAAGTGGTGCGATCATCATTACAACCAAAAGGGCCAGGATGGGAAAATTGAAAGTCTCTTATGAGAATAATTTCAGGTTAACACATACCTTTCGCTATCCTCGTATTCAGAAAGTATATTCGAACGGTCTGAATGGGGTCGAATCAAACACTAGACTTTTATTTGGTCCGCGATATTCACCCGGAACCAAATTTTACGACAACATCGACGCCTTTTTCCAGGATGGTTTTCAGCAAAAGCATAACGTGACGCTGGAAGGGGGTAAGAACAATACTGCGTTTCGCTTTAATACAACCTGGCGCGACGAAACAGGCACTGTACCCAATACCGGGCTTGAACAATTCCAGGCAAGGATCACCGTGAATCAACGAGTGTTGAAGAACCTTGATATAAATTTCACGGCGGGGTACACAAGAACAAGAAATGACAAAGCAATAAGAGGCTCGATCGGATTTTTACAAAACCTGATGTTATGGCCGATCACAGATGACGCAAGTGACTTTTTGCTTCCAAATGGTACCCGGAAGTTTTTTCTAGACCCAGATGCGAGCGGTAATCAGCCGGCCGAAGCTGACAACCCATTCTTTGAAGTCTATAAGAATTCGACATACGACAAAACGGACAGGGGAATTTTCAACCTGACGATAAATTATGACCCGTTCGATTGGTGGAATATTACGGCGAGAGGCGGCTCCGACATTTATGAACAATTTGGGCAAACATATTATCATCCTGAATCGAACCGTGCAAGGACTGTCAGGGGGCAAGTGGAAGAATACAATGAAAATTACCGGAGCTTTAATGGGGTCCTGATCAACACATTTAAGAAAAACTTTGGAAAGCTTAAAACAACGCTGAGAGCCGGGGTTGCCAATGATGATTGGAGGAGAAAATTCTTTGGAAAACTCGGAACCAGGCTGACTGACTCTGTTACAAAAAGTATTGCCGTTGCCACAACCCTCGTTACAAGTCGCGAAGTAGGCGCCGATACGTTGGTCATGAAAAGACTGCAGGGCGTGTTTGGCGAAGTTGTTTTGAATTATAACGATATCGCTTATTTAACAGTTACAGGCCGCAATGACTGGACATCTACATTGCCGTTACAGGCCCGGTCATTCTTTTACCCTGCTGTAAGTCTTGCCGTCATTCTAAGCGACATAATTGCGCCTGATTCTAAATGGCTTGACTTCTGGAAAATTCGCGGATCAAGAGCGGAGACTGCAAAAGACATTGCACCTTATGGCTCTCAAAGTTGGTATACTCCAGCTCCCGGAGCCACAAATGCTTACGGGTTCTCTTACGATTTTTATAACCAGAACCCCAAAATAGTTCCCGAAAGACAAAAAACTTATGAAATAGGAACTGAGTTTCGACTGTTCAATAACCGTATTAGTGTTGATTATACTTATTATAATACAAGGAACCTGGATCAGATCGTTCGTCTTGTCCGTTTAAGTTATGGTACAGGTTTTATTCTAAATACCAGTAATATCAGTGATACAAGGAACACTGGTCATGAAGTATCACTTGGTATTACCGCCATCAGGAAAAAAGGTTTTACGTGGAGAATGAATTATAATTTCAACCGTATGACAAACAGGATCACCCGTATTCCTGACAATATTCCTGAATTTTATAACTCAGATACATGGTTAGGTAATTTCAGGGCCGGTCTTACAAGGAACGGAACCATCACGCAGCTTACCGGTCAAACTTACTTAACGAATAATGCCGGCCAGATACTTATTGATCCTACAAATGGATATCCTGTTCCTGATCCTAATTATCAAAAGATCGCTGACCGCAACCCGGATTTTCAACTGGGCATCGGCAATTCATTTGTTTATAAAAATATTTCACTTTCATTTTTACTTGATATAAAAGCCGGTGGCGATATTTTAAATGCTAACGAGATATGGATGACACAAAATGGCATAAGTCTTAGAACGCTGGATCGTGAAACCCCACGCATTTATCCCGGCGTGCTAAATGATGGATTGCAAAACTCCGCAACGCCAACGGTCAACACCATTTCAGTACTGCCGCATTATCAAAGTTCAATTTATACAGACAGGACAATGGCGCTGGATTATGTAGAAAAAGATGTGAACTGGTTACGCTTGAGAGATATCACACTACGTTTCAATGCGGGTAAAGACCTTTTAACCAAACTCAAGTGGTTCTCTTCAGCCAGTGCGTTTATTACGGGCACTGACCTGTTGTTATTCACAAACTATACCGGGGTAGATCCGACTGCGGCAGGAAATTCAGCAGCTACGCTTGGAAATGGCGGCTTCGGGATTGATTTTGGTTCGCTTTCTATACCACGGGGATTCAACTTTGGTCTATCCCTACAATTTGCTAATAAATAACACTATAGAGTATGAAACATATAAAAATAATTTTTGCAATACTTACAAGTTTGGTGATCCTGTCTTCAGTCACTTCTTGTAAAAAATATCTTGATGAAGCATTTGCCAATCCCAATAAACCGGTGGAAGTGGATCCTGATATAGTGATGCCGGCTGTGATCTCAAATTTTGCCAGGGGTTTGTTTTTTGATGCGAGATTTCTCGGGAACTACATCGATTACTGGCATAGGACAACAACAGGCATTACATGGGAACGGATGGGCTATGATCCCGGTAGTGATAATGGCGGTGAAAAATGGAGAACCCATTATTGGAATTTAGGCATTAATTCACTTAATATGATCAGGGATGGGCGCAATAGCGGAAGACCAGAGTATGCTGGCGCGAACTGGGCGTTGTTTGCATTAAGCTGGCTTCAGCTAACAGATTATCATGGTGAAGTAATTCTTGACGATGCATTCAAATCCGAACAACTGACGTTTAAATATAACACGCAAGACCAGGTGTACGATTGGGTAAAAGTTTGTGTTGATTCTGCTCTTTTTTATCTCAACCAGGTAACGACGCCATCGGATGGATTTGTGAACAAAGGAGATAAGTATTTTTACAAAGGAAATATCGACCGCTGGAAAAAATTTGCCTATGGTGTAAAAGCCCTGGTGTATCACCGGTATATCAATAAAGCAAACTATAGCGCTGATTCCGTTATTAAATACGTAAACCTGTCATTCGCCTCAGCCGCCGATGATGCAATAATAAGTTTTGATCCGGCGCTTGCCGGCATCAGCACCACTGCATTGAACTTTTATGGCCCTACAAGACAAAATCTTCCTACGTATCGTGCAAGCAAATACCTGATCGATATGATGAATGGAACCAGTTTCTTTACCGGCGTCGTTGATCCGAGACGGGCTTATATTTTCCGCCCGTCTACTGATGAACAATTCAGGGGTTTACCTGCAAATAATGGGCTTACCGGGTTTACAACGACCACTCAACCATGGAATTTTTGGGGTTTCAACTCAACCGCATCGCCAGCCGGAGGAGTTGATACCGGGGCAAGAACTTTCTTTAAGAATGCTTCTCCATTCCCCATTCTCACTTATGGCTGGTTGCAATTTGTGAAAGCTGAAGCGGCATTTAAAAAAGGTGATATGGCTACGGCAAGAACAGCGTATATCGCAGGTATCAACGGCAGCTTCGATCTGCTATTAGGTAATGGTTATACGGGATATACTCCGATCAATGCAGGAGCAAGAACAAGCTACATCAATGACCCGATGGTGACACCTGCAACACTAACGATACAACATATCATGTTGCAAAAATTTGTTTCGTTATGGCCATACGGCATGGAAGAAATCTGGGTTGATCTGAGAAAGTATCAATATGATCCAAACATATTTGTGAATTATGTTCCTGTTGCCTCACTTTATCCCAATAATGGTGGCAAGCTGGTGCAACGGGTAAGACCAAGATACAATTCTGAGTATCTGTGGAATTTCGCTGAATTGGAAAGCATTGGCGCTAATGCTTTGGATTATCATACAGTTCCCGTTTGGTTCTCAAAACCCTGAAAAATAAAAAAACTAATTATGAGAAAAACACATATAAAACTTCTGCTTCTTACGCTGGTGCCGGTGATCATCTTTTCATGTGTAAAGGAAGCTGATGATAACCTGGACAGGGTGGAAAAATTTTATCCCTATAATCCTGAAGCTATCGCACAGGTAAAATTTGTTCATGCTTATACGCCATTGACGCTTGGTGGGTCACCGGCGTTGTCTACCACTACCGCTGGTTTTCGAATTACAATGGATGGGATCAAAATAAACGGAGCTGGTACCGCATCTGCCAGTACAAATACATTAATGTACGGTGGTGTGTTCCCCGCTACAACCGCTTATGCATTCGTGTCTCCGGGATCAAGCAATTTTAAATTTATCATGAACAGGGTCTCCGGTGGAGCATTTGCGCCTGTAGCCGGTGACGAATATTTAAGTACGACTGTTGCCCTGACTGCCGGAAAAAAATACAGTATGTTCATAGCTGATCCCTATACAACCGGGCACCTCGTAGAAGATAATTACATTGTACCAGAGAGAAACTTGTATGGCGTTCGATTTATCAATCTTTGCGCGGATCCGGCGACACGTTTTGACGTGGTTTCCGCAAGAATGGGTATCAAACTTTTCTCCAATATTGGTTATAAAGAAATGACAGACTATACCCACTATGGTACAACTCCCACAGATACAATTTATTTAAGGACCGCAGGAACAAACACAGTTGTTTCTCAAATCAACGGGTTTACACCGGGTTCACAAAGAGTGTATACTTTCTATGCGCGTGGTAAAACCGGAGTTACCGGGAGAACGCCAAGCATTACTTTCTATACAAACAGATAAAAATTGAAACGAAGGATCTGCACCGTCTCGCTTAAGGCGAGACGGTTTTTTATTATCCCCAAAACAGGTAAGCTAAAGATATAGCAGTCGTGATCCCAACAAGATCAGCCAGCAGCATTGTACTGATAGAATATCGTGTGTTCTTTATCCCAATTGCGCCAAAGTAAACCGCAACAACATAGAAAGTCGTATCAGAAGATCCACGGAATACACCTGCTAACCGGCTTCCAAATGAATCGGGCCCCGTGGCTTTCATCGTATCGATCATCATCGCTCTTGCACCGCTTCCGCTTAAAGGTTTTAACAGTCCTGTAGGCAAACCATCTACAAACCTTGTATCTGTTCCCAACGCTGCAAATAAATTTCTTAATCCGTCCAATATAATATCAAAGGTGCCACTACTCCTGAACATGCTGATCGCTACAAGAAGTCCAACCAAATAAGGAATGATCCTGACCGCAGTTTCGAAGCCACCTTTTGCGCCATCAATGAATGCATCGAATATATTTGTCTTTTTATACGCAGCTCCCAACACAATAAGAAAAAGAATCAGCAATAAAATACCATTACCCAATATACCTGAGAATACCTGTACCTCCTGTGTTCTTAAAGTGGTAATATAATAAACCAGCAATGCAATGAGAGCCGATATACTGCCTATCCATACAAGTATCACCGGCTGAAAAATGTTGATACGCTGCTTTATTGCAACGATCGACATTGCAGCGACGGTAGCCACAAACGATGCGATCATACAGGGAATAAAAATATCGGTAGGATTGGCAGCTCTTAATGCAAGCCTGTCGGCAATGATGGTGGTAGGAATTAATGTGAGACCCGAAGCATGTAAACAAAGAAACATCACCTGTGCATTGGACGCAACCTCTTTACTGGGATTCAGCTCCTGCAAGCTTTCCATTGCTTTAATTCCAAACGGGGTTGCGGCATTGTCGAGTCCTAACAGATTGGCCGAAAAATTCATCATCATATGTCCCATGGCCGGGTGATTCTTTGGGAGGTCAGGAAAAAGTTTTGAGAAAAATGGCCCGATAATTCTGGACAAAAACCGGATACCCCCTGCCCTTTCTGCAATACTCATAAATCCCATAAATAAAGCCATGATCCCAATAAGATTAATGCAGATCGAGACTGCCGACTTACAGGTTTCAAAAATTCCGTCCACGGGTTTTAACCCGATCTTTCTTACCTCCTCATAAGTATAGACTGTTGCCTCAGGTACTATCTTTTTTAAAGCCTTTATTGTATCTGCGCCAGGATCATCGGTAACTATATATTTTGCATCAGCCACACGATCTCTTTTTACAAATCCAAAAGATCTGATCGTACTATCAAACGCTATTCTTGCTTTCGCAGATGTATCACCCTGTGGACCGCCAACCATTATGTAAGAATACGTGTCATCGGCTTTACCCACTACCATCCTGTTAAAAATGAGATCGTTCCCCTGGAACAACCAGTGATAGCCCGCCACTAAAACTGATATGATAATAAATGCTGTCCAGATCCTGCTAAGAACCATAAGCGATTTAGATTTCGGGTTGAAGATTGCAGATTTTTATTGAAAATCCAAAAGCATCTTTTCACATTTCGTCAATAGGGTCTATGCGCTTATCTTTGCGCCCCAAATCCGAAATCTAAAATCTAAAATCTGAAATTGAATCATGGGGTTACAAGCAGGAATTGTCGGTTTGCCAAATGTGGGAAAATCAACTTTGTTCAATGCAGTTAGCAATAGTGCCAAAGCACAGGCAAGCAATTATCGTTTTTGTACAATTGATCCGAATATTGGATTGGTGGATGTACCTGATCCACGTTTATATAAATTGGCTGACCTCGTAAAGCCTGTCAAAATTGTACCTACACAGTTGGAGATCGTTGATATTGCAGGCCTGGTAAGAGGTGCAAGCAAGGGCGAAGGTCTTGGTAATAAATTCCTGGGTAATATTCGTGAAGTGGATGCCATCATTCATGTGATCCGCTGTTTTGAAGATGAAAACGTGTTGCGTGATGAAGGTCCTGTTAATCCTGTAAGCGATAAAGAGATCATCGATCTTGAATTGCAATTAAAAGATCTTGATGGTGTAGAAAGAAAGATCCAGAAAACGGAAAAACAGGCTCGTATTGACCCAAAGTTAAAAGCCGAGCTGGACGTGCTGATCCGTTGCAAAGATTATTTGGAAAAAGGGAAAAGCATTCGCGAGATGAAATTGAGTAAAGAAGAAAAAGTTGCTATTGCCGACCTGTTCTTACTTACCGATAAACCCGTTTTATATGTTGCCAACGTGGATGAGCCCTCAATGCACAAAGGGAATAAATTTTCTGATGCTTTAAAAGAAGCAGTGAGAAACGAACACGCCGAGGTTATCATCATGAATAATTCGATCGAAGCGCAGATACAGGAAATGGAAAACCCGGAAGACAGGCAATTATTCATGGAAGAATTTGGAATGAAAGAGCCTGCATTGGACAGGTTGATTCACGCTACTTATAAATTACTTGGTCTGTACACGTATTTCACTGCCGGTGAGCAGGAAGTAAGAGCATGGACAATACATGAAGGCTGGAAAGCGCCACAGGCTGCCGGCGTCATCCATACTGATTTTGAAAAAGGATTTATAAAAGCTGAAGTGATCAGCTATGATGACTATATTAAATATAGCTCAGAAACCGCCTGTCGTGAAGCCGGTAAATTGCGAATCGAAGGAAAAGAATATATAGTAAAGGATGGTGATGTGATGCATTTTAGATTCAACATCTGAACCAGGATTTACAGGATTGGAGGATTAATGAGGAAATATGGATACTATCTATTTAAACCAGGATTTTCGTGATTTGGAGGATTAATGAGAAGTTCACTGTAGCTTTTTATTGAGATACTTTTTTTCAATATCCCTGAGAAACTTTTCAGAATGTCCGTTTCTGTATTCTAATACTTTTCCATCTACATCAATAAGAAGAAATGTGGGATATCCATTTACAACACCCGGTATCCTGGAAATTTTTAAGGCATCTTCACCAATAATTACGGGATGCTTAATACTAAACCGCTCTAGAAATTGATTGATATGTAAGGTGTCACTCAACATTGGATCCACACCGATGACCAAAAAATTATTATCCCGATTTTCATAAAGCTTGTTCACAAGCGGATGTGATTTATAACAGGGAATACAACTTGAATAAAAAAAATCAAGAAAAATAATTTTGTTCCCGATAACTACGTCTTCAAAGTTGACTATTCGCAGATTTGTATTGTCGAAAACAGAACGGTCAAAAGTAATGGGAGCAACATGCTTTTTTTTGGACCAATACTCTTTTTCGTTGTCGCTTAGTGAAACAATTTCAACCGCTTTATTTATATAGCTTGCAGCTAATGTGTCATTCTCAACACATTCACTAAAATTTGCCTCCTCATACCAACTGCCTTTATACTTTTTTTCATACCCAAACTTTGCAAATCTTTTGATACTGAGATTACTTTTCCTAAACTCACACAGGTATGAATTATTGCTTAATATATATTCCGTACTTGTTTCGCTGAGTGACAGGCTTTTTATACTTATTCGGTTGAAAAAATTATCTATTTCAACAAAAGGATAAAACCGATGACGTTTGTTAATTGCAGTATATTTCCTGTCTTTGGCTTTCGTGTATCTATAAATATTGCTATCAAGATCAGTCTGGTATTCTTTCAATCCCATGATAAAGGTTCCATAATTTTTCTCCGGCCACAAAAATAATTTCCCATTAGCCTGG
>JAICPX010000327.1 GCA_025929635.1 Chitinophagaceae bacterium | reverse complement strand
AATCCGGGCTGGAAAGAGGATTATTATTCAAAATATATTGAAAACCTTAGAAAATCTGTAGCTGCTGACAAGTTAGACGCAGCAATAAAAAAAGCAGAAAAAGAAAAAGAGATGTTTGCAAACCCGGCCTTCCAGTTTTTATTGATGGGCGGGACTGTGTTTGTTGTTGGCTTCATCGTCACCATAATCTCCACACTTGCTCTACGAAGAAATAAGGCTATTGCATGATGTACGTGGAAACACAACAAAATAAATTTAGTTGCTTACATTAAAAATATTTTATGACAACCGAACAAGTAATGAAAGAGCTTGCCAAAAAAGGTTCTGAATCGATTAAAAAGATCTTTCTCAACCATGGAGCCAAAGAACCATTGTTTGGGGTAAAGATTGCTGATCTGAAAGTCATCCGGAAAAAAGTAAAGAAAGATCATGAGCTTGCCATGAGCTTATACAATACCGGAAATTATGATGCGATGTATTTAGCCGGCCTGATCGCTGACGAATCAAAAATGAGTAAGAAAGACATAGAACAGTGGGCGGGGAAGGCAACCAGCGATGGCATTAGCCAATATACGGTTGCCTGGGTGGCCGCTGAAAGCAACTATGGATGGGAACTGGGTATGAAATGGATCGATTCGTCAAAAGAAAAAATCGCTGCTGCAGGTTGGAATACGTTGGCGGGAGTTATCGCAATGAAACCGGATAACGAATTAGATATTGCGGCAATCAAGAAATTACTACAAAGAATTATAAGAGAAATTCATGCTGCGCCAAATCAGGTTCGTTATACTATGAATGGTTTTATAATTGGAGTGGGCAGTTATATTAAAGAGCTTACCAAAGAAGCAATCGAAGCCGCAAAAAAGGTCGGTGATGTATATGTTGATATGGGGGCTACTGCCTGTAAGGTGCCGGCCGCTGCAGATTATATTAAGAAGATGGAAACGAAAGGGTATGTTGGAAAGAAGAAGAAGACGGTGAAATGTTGATTATTAATTATTGATTATTGCAAGCCAGTTTTAGGTTAATATTTAATAATAAATAATCAATAATCACGTCAATAGTGTTTGTAGCTTCTCTAAACTCATTTCTTCAAGCACTTCCCGATCTTTCGACACGCTCCATTTTACCAATAAAATTTTTTCATAAGTGATCTCGATGCCGGTAATATCACCATCGCGAAAGCAACAACAACCTGAATTAAAATAAGAGGGTTTTACACTTAAGAACTGGGCGGGGGTTGTTTTATAATCCCTGCCTCTTCTTTTGATCTCCTGCTCTATCCTGTCAGCCTCCTCTTTATTATTTGCTTTTACCGCTAGCCCTAATTGCCGGTACAATCTTTCAGGATGCGTGAGTGATTCAAATACGGGCTGGTGAGTATGCCCTGTTATCAATACAAGATTTTTAAATTTCGCTGACCATTCGTACATGATAAGATTATGCGAGGTTTTTATGTCTTCGTCATATGCCGGCGTGTTTGGATTTATTCTTAAATAAGATTGCAGCGGCGCCCAAATATTTGCCACAAAGAATTTACTGAACCAGTTGCCATCACTGCTTGCATCACCCTGGTGACCGTGAGTGAGGAAAATAGTCAATGGGCAATTGGCAGTAGGCAATGCTCCACGGTCTGTTGTCTTACTTTTTGAAGAAGACAAATCAGGTTTGTCTTTTTGCCTCTTGCCAGTTGCCGATTGTTTATTGCCGGTTGCCGATTGCTTATTGTCAACATTGTCTTTTTCGATAACAATTCCTTCAAAAACCTTCAATTTTTTTCCATAAATGGATTTTAATGACTGCATGGCGAGCGGGCTATTGTCCCAATAGAGATCATGATTACCAAAAACTTTGAAAAGACGGTCTTGCAGAATGAATCTTTTTTCAGATTCAAAGGTGGTTGAGTTGTGCTTTTTGACGTTTATCAATGTATTCTCCCAAAGCTCTTCGCTATCACCCAGGCTGATGAATAAGGATTTATTTTGAAAATAGTGATCAAGCGCTTTTAAATAGCTTTCTTCCGCTTTCATAAAATCATCAGCGCCATTTTTTGCGCCCCGATGCTGATCTGAAAAAACAACAATACGGGTATCTTTTTTCAGGTCAAGAATCACTCCCTTTTTTCCTGGATTATTTTTGATGCTCCGGAATAATGCTGACAAAGCTGTAAATATTCTTTCCCGGTCCGGGCTTGACGCAAACTTTCGGGAAGCCCATAGAATAGGTTTCAATAATATGAATTGTGCGATCCGGCGCATGAGCTACAGTGGTTGATGATTAGCGATAAGAACGTTGAAGAGTGTCCCTCGCTTCGCTCGGATAAACTGTGGGCAAGGTTGAAATGCCGGGTTCATAATCTATTTTATAGCGATCATACTGATCTCAACATTCACAAACTTTGGTAATGCCGATACTTGTACAGTTTCTCTTGCAGGAAAAGCGCTGTTGGAATCAAAGTACTTTCCGTACACTTCATTTACTTCCGAGAAACGGTTCATATCGGTAATAAAAATTGTAGTTTTTACCACGTGATGAAAACTCATGTCTGATGCTTCAAGTATGGCCCGGAGATTATGCATCACCTGGTGCGTCTCCTGCTGTATATCCTGGTTATTTAGTTTGCCGGTGGCGGGATCAATACAAATTTGACCGGAAATAAAAAGCATATCGCCTATTCTTACTCCCTGGTTATATGGCCCGATAGGAGCCGGCGCAGAAGGAGTATTTATAATTTGCTTCTCCATTCATTTCATTTTAAGGTTAACGAATTTAGGTTTATGCCCTTTCTTTGCAAAAAATAATCTATGCAGCTGGTGATAGTGGCAAATGATCAACAGAAAGAAGAAATATTATTGCATGGTGTAAAAGAAGGTTGCAGGATCGATTGGATAAAAACTCCAGCTGAACTTTCTGCATTTTCAAATGGTGATGCGATTTTTGATCTTTTGTTTGAAGATAGCGACCACGATGTTTCTTATCTGAAAAGTTCTTTGTCAAAAACGGTTTTTGTCAGTGCTGTGAATAGAACCATTGCTGAAATTGGTCATCCCGTTGTCCGGATCAATGGATGGCCTGGATTTTTGAAAAGATCCATCGCGGAAGTTGCTTGTGTGGACAATACTTACAGGGAAGCAGCTGAAAACATTCTGGACTACCTGAATATAAAGGCAGAATGGGTGCCGGATATCAAAGGGTTTGTTTCACCAAGGGTCATCAGCATGATCATTAATGAGGCTTATTTTGCGCTGGAAGAAAATGTAAGTACAAAGGAAGAGATTGACACGGCAATGAAATTGGGAACAAATTATCCGTATGGTCCTTTTGAATGGGCGAAAAAGATCGGGTTAAAAAAAATCGCGGGGTTATTATCGGATTTAAGTGCAACTGAGAAAAGATATGACCCCTCAAAACTTTTATTAAAAGAAGCAGAAGAATAATGGCTTTATTATTAAATATAGATACGTCGGTTGAAACTGCTTCCGTTTGCCTTGCAAAAGATAACAACGTATTGACAATTTCTAAGAACGTCCGAGAGGACTCCTTCGGAGAAAAACAAAAAGATCACGCGGCATGGCTACATGTCGCTATTAAAGAGATTCTTGATAACCACAATTTGGAAATCGGATCGATCGAGTCAGTTGCAGTAACCGAAGGACCCGGTTCCTTTACGGGGCTGCGGATTGGAATGGCAACAGCAAAAGGGATCTGTTATGCATTGAATAAACCTTTGATCACACTGAATACGCTGCTGGTAATGGCAAATGCAGCAACCGGTATCGATGCGGACCTATTATGTCCAATGATCGATGCAAGAAGAATGGATGTATTTACGGCGATATATACAAAGGACCTTCGCATTGTAAATGCGCCCCTGGCCATTACCCTGAATGAAAAAAGTTTTGATGAGGAATTGACCAATAATAGCATTTGTTTTTTTGGAAATGGCAGTGATAAGTTCTATAAATTAAAAGCCCATCCTATGGCCCTTTTCAGTAAAATAGATTTTGATGCAACTAATATGGTTTCATTAGCCCGGGAGAAATTCATTAGAAAAGAATTTGCCGATCTTGCTTATGCCGAGCCATTGTACCTTAAAGAATTTTACAGCCCAGCCCGCTGATCCTTTACTAAATGAAAACTATTTTTGTCCGAAGGTCCGCAAGGACCCCTTCGGAGACTCATTTAGAGAATCACCTTAACTCCAACACTTGTCATGAACAGTTATACGCTTACTATAATTCCCGGAACAGCCACTGAACCGGAATTAAGAATCGACACGCTGGATATCAAAAAGTCTGCGATCATCTTACGGGCGGTCAATCATAAATTGAGACAGGTGATGTTAAGGTTTATCGGCGAAAAAGGCCAGGTTACTGTGACAGAGATCTTTGAGCATTTATTGCTTGAACAGGCGGTCGCATCCCAACAACTTGCAATCCTGAGAAAGACGGGTTTTGTAAAAACAAAAAGAGAAGGAAAATTCATTTATTATTCCGTGAACCGGCAAAGACTGTTGGACCTCAATAAGTTTGTCAGTGACCTGCTGGGATAGGTTGTTAATATTTTAGCTTACTTTCACGGGCTCTTTTCATCTCAATTATCTTTGTATTTAAATCATAAGTATGTACGTTGAACAACTATATACCGGTTGCCTGAGCGAGGCCGCCTATTATATCGAAAGTGAAGGCGAAGCAGCGATCATTGATCCACTGCGGGATATTGATGAGTATTTACATCTTGCCAATGAACGAAAAACCAAGATCAAATATATTTTTGAAACACATTTCCACGCTGATTTTGTCAGCGGTCATATTGACCTTGGCCACGCTACCGGTGCCCCGATCGTTTATGGACCAAATACTGTTACAAAATTTCCAGTACATGTCGCAAAGGATGGAGAAAAATTTTCAATAGGCAAGGTCACCATTGAGGTATTACATACACCCGGCCATACACTTGAGTCTTCCTGTTATTTATTAAAAGATGAAAATGGTAAAGATCATTGTGTATTTACCGGTGACACATTATTTGTGGGTGATGTCGGCCGGCCTGACCTGGCACAAAAAGGCGATACGCTTACGATGGAAGATCTTGCCGGGATGATGTACGACAGTATTCACAATAAATTATTTCCCCTTGCAGATGATGTTATAGTCTACCCGGCACATGGCGCTGGCAGTGCTTGTGGCAAAAGTTTAGGAAAAGAGACTTTCAGTACAATTGGAGAACAGAAGCGGCATAACTATGCGTTGGAAGCTAAAACAAAAGAAGAGTTCATTAAAAAAGTAACTGAAGGAATTGCTGCACCACCGCAATATTTCCCGATCAATGCCCAGATAAATAAGGAAGGATATGAAAGCCTGGATGAGGTTCTCCAGCAAGGATTAAGACCATTACCAGTATCTGCATTTAAGGCTATAATAAATGATGACAATGTTGTACTTGACACAAGAGCTGAAACAGAATTTGTAAAAGGGTTTGTTCCCGGTTCGATCAATATTGGGTTGAATGGACGCTTTGCAGAATGGGCAGGAAGTCTTTT
>JAICPX010000449.1 GCA_025929635.1 Chitinophagaceae bacterium | reverse complement strand
TAATAGCATTAGGCCTGATATTGATATCCTGCCAGAAAGAAGCAGTTTTAAATGAAGATAGTATTGCATCTAAAGCAAATTCTAATGCAAAGAATCCTGAAAACTATGTTCCATTTGCAGGTGATTATGTGACAACAGCACAATTTCCGGAAGGTACCCCAGCTCACCAAATAATAACAGGTCATGGTCAAGCAACACACCTTGGTGCAAGTATATTCATCGCTGACGCCAGAGTAAACTTTGGTGTACCGCCTCCATTTCCTCTTGGCGGCACTGCAACCTTTACTGCAGCAAATGGCGATCAATTCTTTACCCAATTTACAGGTGTGAACACACCGACTGGTCCCGGCACTTCGAGGGGAGATATTACCCACACAATTATTGGTGGAACGGGAAGATTTGAACATGCAACGGGAACACTGGTGGGAGTTGCACTCGTGATTGTCGGTAATCCGACCAATACAGTAAGCTATGAGGGTTGGATCAATTATTAAATTCCACCTGGTTTCCGGCAGCAACTTAATTGCTGCCGGAAACTATTGCTTGGGGCATTATGGTAAAATGAATTAAATTTAATAGGCTGTTAATTCATCTTTATGTATATGCGTTTATTGATAGTGTTGCTGGTATTAACCGCTAATGTAAGTGCGCAAACGCATAGAATAGACAGTATCAAAGCAAGCCTTCCAAAATTAACAGGCGAGGCTGAAGTAAATAGTCTCAATGAATTAAGCAAAGAATATAATTTCTATTGGATCCATTCTGACTCTTCGTTAAAGTATGCAAAACTAGCTTTTCAGAAAGCATCAGCAATTAATTACAAGGCTGGTCAGGCAAAAGCGTTGTGTATGCAGGCAACAACGGAGGGCCGATTATTAGGACGGCCTGGAACAATGGAGAGGCTTGCAAAGCAAGCAATCGATATCTTAAAAGATGAAAAAGATCCAAAGGCCCTCTCGATGGCTTTTTATTATACCGGGGTGGCATTGGTAATTATGGGCAGGTATGATGAAGCTGAAGAACCATTTTCAAAGGCAAAGCAGTTAGCAATAAAATCAAAAGATCGTTGGTTGATTGGGTGGGCTGAGCAGGGCTTTGGCTTTATGAATTTTAAAGACGGTACTTACTGGAAGAGTTTTCCGCATCTCATCGAAGCACAACATATAGGGAAAGAGGTAAATGACTCGGTGCTCACAACGTTATCCCTGGTTCTTATAGCAAGAACATTTAATATGGCCGGGGATCCGCAAACAGCCTTAAAATATTATCACGAGGCCTTTCGGTACTCAATGCCTTTTATCAGGTTATGGTCTCATCATGAAGACATGGCGTATTCGCACCTGCAATTGAAGAATTATGATTCAGCGCATTACTATCAGCAATTGAGTATAAGAGATTTGGCCACTCAAACTACCGATGAAAAAGTCCGGCAAAAATTCAAGCATTATTCGTTTGGATATTCTATAGAAATTCAATTGGGTAAAAAAGAATATGATTCCATCCTCAATCACCTATTGCCCGGGTTGCCACAATTACGAAGTACAACGGATGTCGCTCCCTACTTTCAATCTTTACTGGTATTGGGAAAAGTATATGAAGCCAGGGGTGATTACCAGAAGTCATTACGATATACCCGTGAGCTGTACCAACGATCCACCGGGCATCGAAACAGGGCTTTTCGGAAGGATGCTAATGAGTTGCTTGCTTCTATATTTGAACACTTACATCAGGGTGACAGCGCCTATTTTTATTACAAACAATATGCAGCCATTAAAGATTCTATGGAAACGGCACAGTATACAGGGAGAACAGCACTTTATTTAGCTGCATCGGAAGCGGAAAATAAAATAAGGTTGCTTCGAAAAGATAAAGAACTGAGTGAGCAACAGCTTGCACTAAATAAAAAAGAATTACAAAAGCAATCCCAACTAAAAAATTTACTGATAGCAGTCAGTATTGCTTTGATATTGATCTCGCTGTTAGTGGTCAGAAATACTATTTTGAAAAGAAAGAATGAGAAGCTGCGCAATGAGCATGAACAATCGGCATTGAAACGAAAAGCTCTGGAACTTGAAATGCAGGCTTTGCGTGCACAGATGAACCCTCATTTTATTTTTAATTGTTTAAGCGCTATTGACAATCTTATTCAAACCAACCAGGCTGATAAGGCAACATCTTATTTGTCACGTTTTGCGAAATTGATCAGGGCGGTCTTAGACAGTTCTAAGAATAATCTTGTGCCCTTCCAGAAGGACCTTGAAACAATGCAACTCTACCTGGAAATGGAAAAGTTTCGGTGTAACAATAAATTTGGTTATCAGATCCAGGTCGAACCTGTCCTGTTACACAGTGACTATAAGGTCCCTCCACTTATTGTACAACCCTTTATTGAAAATGCAATTCATCATGGCTTATTGAATAAAAAAGGAATCGACCGGCAACTTGACATTTTTATAAAACTTGAGAACGAACACATAATTTACTCAATAACTGATAACGGAATAGGCAGGCAAAAGGCTGCGGGATTAAAAGAAAGAAATAAACCCGATCACCAATCGTATGGTATTGCGATTACCCGCGAACGGATACATTTGCATAACAGGAATGGCATTGATGATGATCTTGTGATCACCGATCTGAGTGATGAAGGTATTGCTGTCGGAACAAAGGCTATCGTACGAATCAATTGTTCAAAGTCTTAAAAGGAGTTTATGTTAAGAGCAGTACTAATTGATGATGATGAAAGCAACCTGAGTTCGCTAAGTGAAAAAATATCCAATCATTGCAAACAGGTCCAGGTCATTGCCCGTTGTGATAATCCCGAAGATGGAATTCGTGCGATTGACGAATTAAAACCAGATATAGTGTTTCTCGATATTGAAATGCCTCAAATGAATGGATTTGTAATGCTGCAGCAGCTAACGAACAAGAATTTTGAACTCATTTTTGTTACGGCTTATGATCATTATGCGATAAAAGCGATCCGCAGCTGTGCTTTGGATTATTTGGTGAAACCTGTTGAAGTAGATGAATTAAAGGCAGCTGTCGCAAAAGCCTCAGAATTGCGCAATAAAACCCTGCCTTCTTCACAACTCGATCTGTTGCTTGACCACCTTCAGAAAAAACAACCAAAATTGCTCACGATACCTACCAGTGATGGTCTCCAGTTTATCAATATAGAAGACATCATTTACCTTGAAGCCAATGACAACTACTCCAATATATACCTCTCTACCAATCAAAAATTCCTGGTGAGCCGTACGCTAAAAGATTTTGAAGAACTATTGCCTGCAGATGTTTTTATCCGCATTCACCATTCAAGCATCGTAAATAAATTTTATGTTGATAAATACATTCGGGGGGAAGGCGGGCAGGTGGTAATGCGCAATGGAAATGTGCTTGATGTCTCCAAAAGAAAGAAATCTGATTTCTTGCAGGCGATAGGTTATTGAACTTGAAATATAATAGCTTAACCCGACTCGTTTTCCAACCTAAAATGTCCAATGTTCAATGCTCAATTTTCAATTTTCAAAATGATCAACTATCAGGGTTTAAGTTGAACATTGAGAATTGTTAGTTGAGCATTGTCCGAAAGACTCCTTTGAGAACATTCAGATCTGGTTATCAATATTTTTAATTAACAGGCGTCTGTCTTCTTTACACTTCGTGTCAGGTAACGGTGGAAATTATGATACCTTTAATTTCGGCAAAAAAATACTAAAAAACGATCATGGAAAAAGTAAGCAGCGAAGTTTATAAAAAGATAGATAATGAAATTTACAAATCCGATGGTGATATCTGGTGGAAGCCGGATACGATCTTACATTTATTGAAAACTTCGGTGAATCCATGGAGAGTTGGCTATGCAAAGGACGTTATTAAAAGATTGGGTGTGGAGCCAAACGGCAAGACTGCTCTTGAAGTCGGATCAGGCGGCGGTATTCTGACAGAAGAGATCGCCGCAATGGGATTCACTACCACCGGTATTGATCCG
>JAICPX010000685.1 GCA_025929635.1 Chitinophagaceae bacterium | reverse complement strand
TTTTGTTCAATAACCCGGATTCTGTGCAGGTTTCAGCCACCGCTTCTGATGACAAGGGGAAATTTGATCTGAGTGCAGATGCAGGATCATATTTTCTCAAGATCAGCTTTCTTTCCTACGAAGAAGAAATAGTGAGCGGAATAATCATTACCGGCAAGGATGTTGACCTGGCCCCAATTGTTTTAAAAACTTCCATCAAAGTGTTAAATGAAGTAGTAGTCACTGCCGAGAAGAAATTGATGGAACTAAAGCTTGATAAAAAAGTTTATAATGTAAGCCAGGATGTCAGTAATATCGGGGCAAACGCATCGGAGATACTGGAAAATATTCCATCTGTCACGGTAGATGTAGATGGCAATGTGAGTCTTCGTGGCAGCCAGGGCGTACGTATTCTTGTCGACGGCAAACCATCCGCACTCACCGGGATAAGGAGTACCGATGCCTTACGTAATCTGCAGGGAGCAATGATCGATAAAATTGAGGTGATCACTAATCCATCATCACGTTTTGATGCAGCCGGCGAAACGGGGATCATCAATATTATTTTGAAGAAGAACAAGACAACAGGATTCAATGGAAATTTTACCAGCACTGTGGGATACCCTTCCAATTTCAGTGGAGCTTACAGTGTCAATTACAGGACTCAAAAAATGAATTTATTCTCAAGCTTTGGAACAAATTACCGAAAAAATAAAGGAAAGGGATTTTCAACACAACGGTATACAGGGTTTGATACAAGTTTTGTTTATAATCGATCAAACAGCAGGGCAAGAAGCGGTCGCTCATTTGAGTTAATGGCGGGTATCGATTATTTTATTGATAAAAACACGACGTTGACCGGTTCACTTTTAATCGACGCAGGAAAGGAAAATAATATAAATAATATCTTTTACGAGGATCTTAATTCGACCGGCCAGATCACGAAGAGCATTAAACGCATTGATGATGAAAAAGAAAATGAAAGGGATACTGAAGCCTCATTGAGTTTAAGAAAGAAGTATCCGGGAAAAAATGATAAGGAGTGGACGGTTGATTTCAAATGGACGAATAGTGGGGAAACAGAAAGCTCCGATTATATACAGGACAATATCAATGGTGGCGAAAGATTGATACAGCGCTCAGCAAACCCTGCTTACGAGGATAATATTTTATTGCAGACGGATTATATCTCATCATTTGGCGAGGAGGGAAATTTTGAGACCGGTATCAAAGGAACGATCCGGAAGATCAGGAATGAATATTTGGTGGAAGAACAAACAAACGGCGGAGCATGGATCAAACTGCCTGCGTTTGACAACAATATGGAATTTACAGAGCGGGTATACGCGTTTTACGGCATGATAGGTAATAAGATCAGAAAATTTTCATACCAGGTTGGACTACGTGGTGAATATACCGATATGACAACGGGTCTTATAAAAACCAACGAGGTTAATGATCGCAGCTACTTCAACGTTTTTCCTTCGGGCAGCTTTTCTTATGAGCTGAGTGATATAAACACATTACAGTTAAGTTACAGTTATCGCATTAATCGCCCGAATTTCCGCAACCTGACGCCTTTTGCCGATTTTTCCGATCCCAGAGTTTTTTTT
>JAICPX010000494.1 GCA_025929635.1 Chitinophagaceae bacterium | reverse complement strand
CGCTTTCATAAATTCACGATCGGGTGGAATTGGATAGCGGAATATGGCAGCAGTGATAATCCAGGTGATTTTAAGAACCTGCATGGGTATTCACCAATCCATAATATCAAGGAAGGACTGAATTATCCATCAACGTTAATTACAACGGCTGATCATGATGACAGGGTAGTACCTGCACATTCATTTAAGTATGCGGCTACTTTGCAGGAAAAATATAAAGGCAATAATCCTGTGATGATACGTATTGATGTGAATTCCGGTCATGGTGCAAGTAATTTGAGAAAGGGACTGGAAACAACAGCTGATATTTATTCATTCATTTTTTACAACATGAAATTGACACCAAAATTCCAAGGAGTAAAATTCCAGGAAGCAAAAAAGCCGTTTTAATTGCGGGGCCGCACGACGACGATTCTTAATCTGACCAGTAAAAGGCCGAAGCAACCAGACTACGAAGCAACCTAACTTATTTTTCTAACAAGTTACCGCCATTGATGGCGGTAATTTATTTTTGTAAAACAAATGGCTAAAAAAATAATAATTGCGATCGATGGCTGGAGCAGCTGCGGTAAAAGCACATTGGCAAAAGAACTGGCGAAAGAATTGGGTTACTTATATGTTGACAGCGGCGCGATGTATCGTGCCATTACGCTTTATTTTTTGCGGAATCATGTTGACTGGACAGATAAGCATGAAGTGAAGAATGCATTGGATGCAATTTCTCTTGAGTTTATATTAAATGAAAAGAGCCAGCTGGGAGAGATGCACCTGAATGGCGAGAATGTGGAATATGTGATCCGTGATCTTGTGGTGGCAGAGAAAGTAAGTGACGTAGCTGCAATAAAGGAAGTAAGGAAGTTTGCCGTAAACCAACAGCAGCAAATGGGTAAAAAGAAAGGAGTGATCATGGATGGCCGTGACATTGGCACCGTCGTTTTTCCAAAAGCTGAGCTGAAAATATTTCTTACCGCGGATAACGCAGTGAGGGTAGAAAGAAGATTTAAGGAGTTATTTGAGAAGAATCCTAACGTCACGATTGAGGAAGTAAAGTCAAATCTTGAAATGCGTGATTACATCGACAGCCATCGTGAGGAAAGCCCGTTACGGCAGGCAGACGACGCAATTTTACTGGACAATACGAACTTAACCGCAGACGAGACCACTCAAAAAGCGTTAAAGCTTGTAAAAAAAGTAATGAGTAGTAATTAAATGAGCCGGGCGACTTTGGTTGTTGGCTGTCAAATGCTTAAATCGTTACGATAACATTATATTTTTTAAGAAATTCTCTGAGTTATTTGAATTTATCAAAACTCTTTTTATTTTAGCGCTTCGATTGAGTCTATTTCAATCTCCCCTAATTCCCTTTCTCCTGTGTAAAAAAGCCGTTGGTTGTAGATCCATTTTAAAGTTGACCTCTTCGTGTAGCCTTAGAATATTAGGTTAATATTCTAATTGGCAAGAATCGTATTCCAATTCTTCTGAAATAACAGGAACAGATCCCCCTATCTAAACTACCTGGGCTATTATAGCCCTTGCAAGTCCTTCCTATTCTGAATGCCAAGGTTTCCAAATCTCCTTGAATCACCACAATCATTGTGGATGAAATAAATCATCATATACGCTGCTCCGAAAAATAAGAGCCGAAGAGCAGTATTCGTAATCTGTAAAAACTAATTATTAAACAGTCTCGCCTCAGGCGAGACAAAAAAACCTTGAAGCATGAAAAAGATTTTACTTTCACTGGTGTTTGTGTCGACCATTGTAATGGTCAAAGCACAAAGCGTTGTTTTAAATGAGATTTATGGTAACCCGGGTGGTTCCAACTCGGAGTTTATCGAATTGTATAACAGTGCGGGGGCGGGCTCGATGGACTGTTATACGATTATGACCTATTATCAGAATGAGGGCGGGTCCGCCCAGGGATGGTATGTTCTTGACCTTCCCAATACTCCGCCAATAAATTCTGCCCCGGGCTTTTATGTGTTGGCCTCTCAAACTCCATTTTCGGTACAGGGTACATCTGGCGCAAATGCGGATGTAAACTGGAATGCCCTGTCTTTTAGGGATGGAACAACTCATGGGTATCTTGAGAAATTTGAATTCAATGGTTCGGGTTACAATGATCTGAACCTTCCATTCGCTACAAACATCACCAATTTACTCGACGGTACATTAAACGGTGGCCAGATCTATATTACGCTGCTTTTCAAAAATGGAGTATTAATAAACGGTTTTGCCGGTGGTGCTGCTACCGGTGACCTGCAGGATCTGCTTGGCAGCCTTGGCACGCTTAATTTTTCATTGGATTGTGGCGGTATGATCACTAATTCATCTATTAATTTTACCACTATACCAGTCGTTGAGTTCTTTAACCCAAGTGGCGGGAACGACAATGGTTATGCCAGATCAAGTGATGGTAAATGTGGTGCATGGGTAAAAACAGCTCCCCAGGTTAACCATAGCCCTGGCGTAACTAATGGTTCAGCATCAAACTTGGCAGGTTCATTAGAGGTTGCCAACGTCATCAGGTGTGGTGAATTTGGTGGTGATACGGCGCCAAGAGTTGAATTCAATATAACTGGCTTTACAGGTGACGTGAATTTTACAGACGATTTCCCAATTGAAGTGTACTTGTTTTATGATAATGGTGACGTTCCAGGTGTGCTTGACGGTAATGACGAGGCACATATTACCAGCTTTAAAGAAATTAACGATACTGCAGTGGCAACGGTAGATACATTCCATTTTAAGGAAGGCTACGGCGTAGTTGATATTATTCTGCTCTATCGGACACAAAGGGGTTGCTTTGACCGGGTTGTGGCACTTACCAACCCATGTTCTGCGCTGCCTGTATCGCTTATGTCATTCAACGCAACCCGTAATCGTTCAACAGTAGCATTAACCTGGCAGACAGTAATGGAGGAAAATAACCGCGGTTTTGATGTTCAGCGCAAAATCGGAACTAACGGTACATGGACCTCTGTTGGCTTTGTTCAATCGAAATCTGTAAATGGCAATAGCAATACGCCGTTAAGTTATGAATTCCTGGATGTCAATTCAACAAGAGGAATTACCCAATACAGGTTAAGACAACTTGATTATGATGGAAAGTCAAATTATAGCCTGATCCGCGCGGTTCGTGGCGAGGAGCAAAAAGGAAAAACAATCATTTATCCTAACCCAAGCAGTGATGGAAAAGTGAATATTATTTTCGATGACGTGAATGCAATTCGTGATATATCGGTTACCGATATAAGTGGTCGTATGATCAGACAAATGAAAGCTGTAACCAATAACAATATTCAGATTGAGAACCTGAATGCCGGTTTCTATACAGTTCGTATTCTGAACACTGAAACAGGTGAACAGGTAGTGGAGAAGTTCGTGGTAAACAAGCGTTAAAGCTCAAGGTTTTAACCAACGGCGGGGGTGGTCTTCGCGCCACCCCTTTTTTTGATGATTAAAATATTTGTAATAGAATGGAAAGATTTATACATTCTCATTTTCGATTGACGGAACCCAGG
>JAICPX010000640.1 GCA_025929635.1 Chitinophagaceae bacterium | reverse complement strand
TACTTTTGAAAAACTTTTGCGAACAGAAAAGCCAACTTTTGGAGCGACCCTGGGAGGCAATAGAAATACCGATGGGACTTATTCAAGAATTGAGGCACATGGTTTTTATTGGACCTCTACAATATTTGATAATATTAGTGCTGGATTCCTCAATTTTGCAAATGGCAGACATGTGCTTTTTTTACAACCCGACATGGAAAAAAACCGTGCGATTTCTGTGCGATGTATTAAGAAATCCGATGATCTTCAGTAATAAAAATCACAAAATATAAAGCTTTACAATCAACTAATTACGAATGCAAAATATCGAAAAAACAAAAAGAGACAAGTGGAAAATCTAAATGAACAAATGCTCCGAGCGGCTTTGAGCGGTGACTTAGCTACTGTTGCGAAATTGGTTTCACAAGGTGCCAACATAAATTACAATGACGCTTGGGGCAATTCAGCCGTATTTTCTGCTGCATGGGAAGGAAATACAAAAGCATTGGATTTATTTTACAATCTAGGAGCCAAAATAACTTTTGACAATGCCAATTTGCTTTGTAATGCTGCTTACAATGGCAAGATCGATTCAGTAAAATGGCTTTTAGATAAAGGTGAAGATGCAAATTTCAGTTTTACAGATACGGGAGAAAACGCCCTGCACTATGCAATAAGTAAAACGAGTGAAATAAGCTATAGAGCAGAAATTGTAAAAGTCTTAATAGCAGCAGGAACAGACGTTAATAAAAAAACATTAGTAGGTAAACCGACTCTTTGCTTTATGCGTGATGCCTATCTCAAAGGTGAAACACCGCTTCATCGGGCTGCAGCCTATGGAAATGCAGCCATTATAAAAATGCTGTTGGGTGCTGGTGCTGAGCTTTCAGCAAAAGATGCAAATGGTGATACACCCATTTCATGGGGAAGCTGGCACTTGAGAGATTCCGTTGTGTTACGTTTGTTAATTTATGAAGGAGTACCCGGTATTCATTAATTGGTTGCTAATGGCACAATTCCAAATTTGTCAGTCAAATGCCCATCGCACGACTGACAAATGATTGGTTTAAATAAACGGGGGCGAAAGACACGGCTACGAATAAGGTGAGGAGAAGGCCCCGCAGCCACTAATAAATTAGGCTTCGCCTGGCCGGCACGGCCTAGCGTGAAGCCAATGAAGAATACAAATTTTATTTATGGGGATTGATGAGCAGTCCTGAACTGATTTAGCTAACGGTAGGCATATCCGAATGCTGTTGAAACTGACTGACTTTTCAAGAACCTGAAAACAAATCAAATCTAGATCAACGAAATAATTCTGATAACGCAATCATCAAATCGTAATCGCAGATGACTCCAGTAAAACATTAAACACAAAATATGGCTACTCAAAAAATTACACCATACTTGTGGGTAGAGAAAGATGCCAATGCTGTGGCAGATTACTATCTATCCATTTTTAAAGACGGTAAGCTGAAAGATTTTCGCAAGTTCGATAGTGATGAAAGTGGAAATGATGCAGGCATAGAAACAGCTGTAATTGAAATTGCAGGAATGGAGTTTAGCATATTAGCAGCAGGCCCACTATTCAAGTTTAATGAAGCAGTTTCTTTTGTTATCAATACAAAAGACTAAGCTGAAACGGACTATTATTGGGAAGCGCTTACTAAAAATGGTGGTGAGGAAAGCTTTTGTGGATGGTGTAAAGATAAATATATGGATTATCATGGGAAGTTGTACCAACGGAATATTTTGAATTAATACATAGCGATGACCCCGTGGTAAGGGAAAAAGCAATGAAGAACACATTGAAGCAGAAAAAATTGATACTTTCAGAACTTAAATAAACTTTTCGTGAAAGGGTCAGCCTTCCCAATATACCGAACTACTAAAACCACTACCTCTTTTTCAAGTTTGAAAATACCAGATCATTTAAAAAAGAAATGATCTCAGTTTCCTCTTTGTTCTTACCAAAATCAGTCAGCGATGGCAGATTATTCATAAAGAAATTTTGAAAGTGAGCCATT
>JAICPX010000090.1 GCA_025929635.1 Chitinophagaceae bacterium | reverse complement strand
CTTGAATTCGGCGATAATGCCTGTTCCTGATCTATCCAATAAAAATTCTTTTAGTGATAAAACAGGTCTTGAAAACAATTTCCTTTTCTCAAGCTCTGCAACGCTAAGTTCCGACTTCCGGCTTCGTACTTCAGACTTCTTATATTCTATTATCGTGTCAAGAATATTCATTACTGGAGGCTGATCAATTTATCCAAACTCTGTTTTGCTTTGCCACTTTCCAAACTTTCAATCGCAGCATCAAATGCATCATCATACTTTTTGTAATTGCCGGTGCAATGCAAGGCCATGGCTGCATTTGCCAATACAACGGCATTTTGTGCCCAGGTTCCTTCACCCTTCAATATTTTCAGAAAGATCTTTCCCGCTTCCTCTACGGTACTGCCACCATGTATATCATGCGGCTCCACCATTCTTTTTCCCAATTGTTCGGGTGTTTTTATTTGCTCCCCTTCATTGGTTATCACTTTTGTGTCATTGGTCAATGATATTTCATCATAACCATCAAGTCCGTGAATAATAGTAAAGGACTTTTCCGTTTGTTGTAAAAGATAATTATAGATCCGTGCCATTTCAAGATTAAACACACCCACCAGTTGATACTTTGGATGGGCTGGGTTCACCATGGGGCCAAGCATATTGAAAAAAGTCCGCATGGCAAGGTTTTTTCTAATGGGTCCAACAGTTTTTAGTGCGGGATGGAACATCGGCGCATGAAGAAAACAAATATTGGCTTCGTTAATTTCCTTCTTCAGCCTGTCATTATCATTTTTAAATTTATAACCCATTTGCTCCATTACATTTGATGCACCGCTGATCGAGGAGGCTCCATAGTTACCATGCTTGGCAACTTTTTGTCCCGTGCCCGCAACAATAAAACAACTAAGCGTAGAAATATTAAATGTGTTCTTTCCATCACCACCCGTACCAACAATGTCAATTGTATCGAATTCACTAAAGTCAACCGGGACACAAAGCTCGAGTAGGGCATCGCGAAATCCCTGTAATTCATCGATCGTAATGCTGCGCATGAGATACACGGTCATAAAAGCTGTGATCTCATGTTCATTGTAAACAGATTTGCCTATGTTCACTAAAACCTCTTTCGCCTGTTCTCTTGAAAGGGTCTTGTGTTCGAATAAATATTGAAGAATCTTTTTCATAAATACATTACTGCCACTGATACACAGAAACACTGAATTCTTTCTGTGACTCAGTGACTCAGCGGCTTTATTTTAACCAATTTCTCATAATATCTTCTCCCTTCGGCGTCAACACACTCTCGGGATGAAACTGCACACCCTGCACATCATAGGTTTTATGTTGCAAACCCATGATCATTCCGTTCTCATCCTCGGCTGTTATTTCTAATTCTTCCGGAAAATTCTCTTTGCTCACAACCCAACTATGATATCTTCCAACTTCTAATTCATTTGGCAATCCTTCAAACAAAGGACTTCTGATTTCCGACTGCTGACTTCCGACTTCTATCTTCGTGGCTACACCATGAAAAACCGAGCTAAGATTAATAAGTTTTCCGCCAAATGCCTGGCCGATGGCCTGGTGACCGAGACAAACACCCAATATAGATTTTGACGAAGCGTATTCTTTTATCAACGGCAATAGCTGCCCTGCTTCTTCAGGAATACCCGGTCCGGGTGATAAAATTATTTTATCGTATTCTTTTACTTTCTCCAGTGGTAGCTGATCGTTGCGATATACATCAACCTTTTCATGGGTGATCTTTTCAACCAAATGGACGAGGTTGTAAGTAAAAGAATCGTAGTTATCAAATACTAGAATTTTCAAAATCTTAATTTTTAAATGCTCAATGTTCAATTCTCAATGCTCAACCTACAATCCCCGGGTCCCTGATTTGAAAATTAAATATCGAATATTGGCCGAAAGGACTCCTTCGGAGAACATTTATATTATTGTTTCCGCAAATTCAATCGCTTTTTTCAACGCCCCCAATTTATTATTCACTTCCTGCAATTCACTTTCTGGCTTACTTGCTGCAACTACCCCGGCACCCGCCTGGTACGTCAGCGTGTTCTGCATACTTAAAAAAGTACGGATCATGATCGCATGATTACAACTTCCATCAAAACCTATGAAACCAATAGCGCCCCCATAATAACTTCTCGCAGTCGGCTCATAACTATCGATCAGCTCGATTGCCTTGATCTTTGGTGCCCCGCTTAACGTGCCCGCAGGAAATGATTTTGCCAATAACTCAAATGGGTTAGCATCTTGTTTTACTTTGCCACTTACTTCGCTTACCATATGAATGACATGGCTGTAATATTGAATGTCTTTGTAATGAGTGACCGTTACATCTTCACAAACACGGCTGAGATCGTTTCGTGCGAGGTCGACGAGCATTACATGTTCAGCATTTTCTTTTTTATCGACTTTTAATAATTCGGCAGCCAGAAGATCCTTATCATCATCGCCTGTTCTCCTGAATGTACCGGCTATCGGGTGAACTACCGCTTTTCCATTTTGAATGATCAGTTGTGATTCAGGTGAAGACCCCATCAGCTTATAATCACCATAGTCAAAGAAAAATAAATAGGGAGAAGGATTGATGCTGCGTAGTGCACGATAAACATTGAATTCATCGCCCGTAAAACCCTGCTGGAATCTCCTGCTCAACACAATTTGGAACACATCACCACGATGACAACTGGCGATCCCTTTTTCAACACTGTTCATATATTCTTTATCGCTCATATTTGATGTCTCCTCCCCCTTCCTTTTAAAAGGAAAAACAGGAACATCTTTACTTCGTATCAATGATTCAATAACTGACAATTCACTTTCTACACCTGTGATGTGATTTTCGCACACATACAATTCATCCTTAAAATGATTGAAGGCAATGACGTATTGATACAGCCGGTAACGCATTAGGGGAATGGTGAGCGGTGTCCCGATAGCTATCGGGAGACGAGTGGTGAGTTTAATTGTATCGAAAAATTGAACTGCGTCAAATGAGGTGTAACCAAATAATCCTTGCGCAAATCTCGTTTCTTTTGTTTCTGTCTTTATACAGTAAAACCTGTTTGCAAAATCCCACACCAATTGCGGCACGTCCATTACGTTCCTGATTGCGATCTTCTCCGGCTTTTGCGCAGGCAATTTAAATTCTACTGTTGTTGTTGAAGTGATCTCGATCCCTGCAATTGCATTCACACAGATAAAAGAGTAACTATTCTCTGCCGCATGATGATCCGCGCTTTCCAGCAAAACTGTATCCCTGAACCGGTCGCGCAAGCGCAGGTAAATGCCCACTGGTGTATATACATCAGCCAGTACTTGCTTACAGGTGGTTAAGATCTCTATTTTCTTCATAACGACTTTTCAATTTGCTTCATAGTAGTACAGGTGATGAACACCTTCGCTTTGCTCGTTGCAGGCTACGCGTCGCAGCATAGCTTCAGCGGAGTGGTTGTCGCTGGTATCAAAAACAAATCACAGGATAGCCTCAGCTTAGCCTCGCAACGAACCAGCGCATTGCTTTGTCTCGCCCCGGGCGATACTCGCAATAAAAAAACCCCGAACTATCCGGGGCTTCTATATGTTTAACAAATATAGTAATGACTTACAGCACCCCGAAAGAGTTTGCATGCCACCACCATGATCTGTTTATCGTCATTGTCATGATAGCACAAATATAGAAGCAAAATCATAATGTGCAAATTCTTTTTAGATTTACTTTATGAAGAGGCCCCTTAAAGCAATCATCTTGTGTTTGTTGTTACCCGCGGCTGTGGCCGCACAACATGCAGATACGATCATTCAAGGGGTAAAAATTGTATTCAATTACTCATCTGCAAATTTCCCGGAGTCCTGGCGTTTGGCACCCGTGAATGCTGATGGAGAAGAGATTACCCGTTACGAAGTTGGCAGGAGCAAATTGGTAATGGCAAAAGCATTAAGCAAATACGATGATCAATTGCTTGCCTACAACCTTAAATCCGTTTATTTCTTAAAGTCCATGCGATTTTTTAATGTTGGATATGGCGGCACAAATTCAACTGATGCGTTGTATATGACCAATAATGGGTATTCAATGGGGTATACCGACAGGTATATTGAGCAGACCTTTCATCATGAATTCTCAAGTATTCTTTTCAGGAACTACAACCTGACACTTGATACCATAGCCTGGAAAAAAGCTCATGATCCGACATTTGATTATAATGATCCTGAGAGTGGTGTTGGAGCCATCCGGACCGGTCGTTCGTCGCAGTTGCCGGATACGACCCTGGCAAAGTATGGATTCCTGACCGAATATTCAATGTCCAGCCTGGAGAATGATATAAACACGTTGGCTCAAAATCTTTTTCTACCCGATCCTGGTTTCTGGAGCATTTTTGATAAGTTTCCAAAAATCAGGACAAAAACCCGGCTGCTTATTTTGTTTTATAGTAAACTTGATCAGCGCTATACAGAAGATTATTTCAGGAGCTTCGACCATTAATACCCATAAATGAGAAAGTATATCCTTCTGCTTTTTTTATCCGCCTTTGGTATTTTTTGTGTGGCACAGGATAAATATATTTTACTGAAACCCGATCGCGTATTCGATGGTGAACAAATGCAAACAGGTTGGGTGGTATTGGTTAAGAACAATAAAATAGAACAAGCCGGTGCAATGATGTTCAAATTACCCCCAGGCACCCCGGTCATTGAATTGAAAGGAATGACTCTATTGCCGGGATTAATAGAAGGCCATTCACATTTATTTCTTCATCCTTATAATGAAACAAGCTGGGATGACCAGGTTTTGAAAGAATCAAGAGCGGAAAGAACCGCAAGAGCAGTGAATCATGCTAAGGCAACATTGATGGCTGGCTTTACCACAGTAAGAGATCTTGGAACCGAAGGAGCAATGTATGATGATGTGGGATTAAAAACAGTGATTGAAAAAAATATAATTCCCGGACCCCGGATGATCGTTTCGACAAGAGCAATTGTGGCAACCGGAAGCTACGGGCCTAAATTATCTGCAGACAATGAGTCAGCAAGAGGCGCCGCCGAAGCAGATGGTGAAGATGCTTTGATCAGAGAAATAAGAACGCAGATTGGTAAAGGCGCCGACTTTATAAAGATCTATGCAGACTATCGCTGGGGAATGAACAAAGAAGCGCAGCCAACTTTTACATTTGATGAATTAAAAAAAGCAGTTGAAGTAACACAAAGCAGCGGAAGAAAGTTAGTAGTACATGCAGTAACTCCTGAAGCGATGAAAAGAGCAACACTTGCAGGGGTGGCTACCATTGAACATGGCGATAAAGGGACAGAAGAAGTTTTTAAGTTAATGAAAGAAAAAAATGTGGCATTATGCGCTACCCTTTCTGCCGCCGAATCGATTTTGAAATATGATGGATGGAAAAAGGGAGTTGACAAAGAACCACAAAGGATCACTGATAAGAAAAAGAGTTTTCAATTGGCAGTAAAAACAGGTGTCACTATTTGCATGGGTGGGGATGTTGGTGTTTTTGCACATGGTGATAATGCAAAGGAAATGGAACTGATGGTAGAATATGGGATGAAACCGATCGATGTTTTAAGATCTGCAACATCGGTGAATGCAGATGTGTTTGGCTATGCCGATAAAATTGGAAGGATTAAAAAAGACCTGGTGGCTGATATTATTGCCGTAGAAGGCGACCCTTCAATTGATATTAATAATATCAGGAAAATAAAACTGGTGATGAAAGATGGAGTGATCTATAAACAGTCGAATGACTAGGTTCTCAAACTCTCAAATAGCATCAACAGTTGGATACCCGAAAGAGATCACAAACAATTTATGATCATTTTGCCGTATTCGCCTTATAAGTTATTTTCCAAATCCTACCTTTCTGATCATCGCAGATATATAACGAACCATCTGGCCCCTGTGCAACCCCGCATGGTCTGAATGTTGCTCCCTGTGGTGTCTTGGTTTTTCCCGCAAAACCATCAGCAAAGATCTCATACTCTCCACTTGGCATTCCGTTGCTGAATGGCAAAAATGTTACAAAATATCCCTGCTGTTCTCTTGGTGCACGGTTCCATGAGCCATGCCATGCGACAAAAGCTCCGTTGCGATATTTTTCCGGGAACTGTGTTCCTGTATAAAACAGTAAGCCGTTGGGTGCCCAATGTCCCGGAAATGCATAGATCGGTTTTCCTTTACCATCACAACGTTCTGTCTTTACTTTATCGCCACCATATTCAGGACTTAATAATTTTTTCTTTTGTAAATGATCATAATAACAATAGGGCCATCCGAAATCAGCACCTTTCTTTAATTGAAACATTTCTTCTGCAGGCAATTCAACGCTTTCATCCAAAGTGTATTTATCAGGATAAAGTTTTGCAAGATCATCACGGCCATGCTGTACACCATACAATTCATTCATTTGTGAATTCCAGTCAAGCGCCATAATGTTCCTGATACCTGTTACATACCTGGTGCCCTGCGGATAGGATTGATTTTTCAGATCAGCTTTGAATTGCCAGATACCGCCCGCAGTTTCTAAGATCGGGCAAGGGTCCTGTCCTTTTGAATCCTTTTGACGATCTTGTTCCTGGCAGGCATTGGAAGGCGCGCCGATATTCACATAGATATTCCCTGCATTGTCCAATGCAATTGGTTTTGATTCATGCTGACGTTTATTCACCAGCCCCGTAACAATCAATTCCTCACTTGCGGGATCGGGTTCATTGTTTGCATTTAACTTATAACGATAAATATTATCATCAGAACTAGCATAAAGAAACCCGTTCTTAATCGCGATACCGGAGCCCTCATAATTTCCAAATCCGGTTATATCGTCAGCCACCCCGTCCTTATTTGCATCGCGTAAACGGATAATGCCATTTCCCTTGTATAATTTTTTGACTTTTGTATATACGTCACCGTTGTCATTCACAACGATATGTCTTGCCTGCCCGAGATCATCGGCAAAAACAGTTGCGCTAAAACCGGGTGGAAGCGTAATAGCAACCTCGTCCTTTTTTTCAACAGTTTCATTTTTTGCATCTGTATCTTTTTTTTCTGAACTATTATTTGCACAACGGCTAAATACAAAGACCAAAACGATGCCTAGAAACAAGTTTAGCAATTTCATAAAAGAAGTTTTAGATAAAATTAGTTGATTGGAGGTCATAAGACCAAAATCAGCCTGGGATAAAAATTTACTGAACAGGTGAGTTTGTAAAATATTCTGTCAGTAACTTCGGAGCAAACCACATGCCGATGCGGGCGTTTTACCTATTGGTTTTCCTGCTGCCAACATTTATTTGCTGCAATACAGCCGAAAAAACTGCATCAAAATGGAAACTGGTTTGGAATGATGAATTCGGAAATTCCGGCTTGCCCGACTCTACCAAATGGAACTACGATGTCGGCGGTCATGGCTGGGGAAATAATGAACTCCAGTTCTATACCGAGAAAAGACTGGAAAATGCAAGAGTAGAGAAGGGCTTTTTAGTCATTGAAGCAAGAAAAGAACCCTGGGAAGGAAAAAATTACACATCTGCAAGATTGATCTCAAAAGGAAAAGGCGATTGGCAATATGGTAAGATCGAAGTAAGGGCCCGTTTACCAAAGGGCCTTGGCACATGGCCTGCAATCTGGATGCTGGCCAGCACTACCCCACTCCGGTGGCCTGAAGATGGCGAGATCGATATCATGGAACATGTAGGTTTTAACCAGGGTTTTATTCATGGATCCGTACATTGCAAAAAATACTATCATGTGATCGGTACTCAAAAAACAGATACGATAAAAGTTGAAGACTGTTCAGAGAGATTTCATGTGTATTCAGTGGAATGGGACAAAGACAGCGTCAAAGTATCTGTGGACCAAAAGACATTTTTCAGGTTTGGCAACGAACATAGCGGTTATGATGCCTGGCCATTTGATAACAAAATGCACTTATTACTCAATATCGCTGTTGGTGGCAACTGGGGTGGACAGAAAGGCGTTGATGAAAATATCTGGCCGCAAAGAATGGAGATCGATTATGTGAGAGTGTATAAGGAGAGTCAATAGTCGTTAGTTAATAGTCGATAGTTAGGGTAAATGGTAAATTGTGAATGATCAATCGCCAATAAACAACAGACAATTGGCAAAGCCTGCGACGAATTCATTGATCATTCATCATTGACAATTCGTGCATCAAGAAACTTAAATTCTTAAATCATAAGTCACATGAGAAAACTATTCTTTCTATTCCTTTTAATCTCTTCAGCAAAATTATTAGCACAGGATGGTTATAAAACACCACCTAAAGAGATAATAGATCTTGTTTTGGTGAAACCAACCCCAAATGTTAGTGTTGATGATAAAGCTGAATGGATGTTATTTACTCAAAGCAACAGTTATCCATCAATAGAAGAATTGGCGCGGCCCGAATTACGTATAGCAGGCTTGCGGATCAATCCTAATAATTTTGCACCAAGCAGGCAAACATTTATTAATGATCTCTGGTTCAAAAATCTTTCTTCAAATAAAGAATTTAAAATATCTGGCTTGCCTTCGCCATTGATGGCTGGTAGCATTAGCTGGAGCCCTAATGATAAAAAGGTCGCTTTTACACATACCACTTCTTCAAAGGTTGATCTGTATGTCATCGATGTGCTTACGCAAAAAGCAACCAAAGTAAATAAACAGCCACTGAATACCATCACCGGCGGTTATCAATGGATCGATGATAATACTCTGGTGTACCGTACAATTGTGAAACCGTTGACGGCCGCTCCACCAAGGTCCGCGGTGCCAACAGGACCAACAACACAGGAGAACTACGGTAAAGCCTCACCACGTCCAACATTCCAGGATATGATCAAAACTCCTTATGACGAGAGGTTGTTTGAATTTTATTGCACTACCCAACTGGTGAAAAATAGTAGCGGTTTGGAAACAAAGATCGGTCAGCCCTCAATTTATTTGACCTTTTCAATTTCCCCCGATAAAAAGTTCATGATGGTGCGTACTATCAAGAAACCGTTCTCCTATTTGGTGCCTGCGAACGGCTTCCCTTCAACAGTTGCCATAACAGACATGAATGGCAAACTAATAAAAGTGCTGGCTGATCTTCCATCTTCAGAAACAGCACCCAGCGGAAACGATAATGTACAAAATATAGCAAGATCATTTGACTGGAGAGACGATGAAGCTGCAACCGTTATCTGGTGCATGCCGCTTGACAGTGGCTTGATAAAAACAAAAGTGGACTATCATGATGCTGTCTATGCTTTAAGTGCCCCGTTTAACGGCCAACCAAAAGAACTATTCAGGACCGAAATGCGCTACCGGGGAGTTACCTGGGGCAATAAGAACGTTGCCTTGCTCATTGAAGGTCTTTCCGGCAAACAATTTTCAAGAATTAATCGTTTTAATCCTTCTACCGGCCAGGTAGAAAAATTAGTAGAAAGAAACACCACTGATAATTACGCTAACCCCGGTTTTGCTATCACCGAAAAAAATCAATTTGGCCGGGATGTAATAAAACTGATCGATAATGGTAATAAGCTTTTGATGAATAACCCGGTTGGCGCATCGCCAAAAGGTGATCTTCCTTTCCTTGCCACATTTGATCTTACCACAAAAAAACTTGACATCATTTGGCGCAGCCCGGAGGGGTATTTTGAAAGCGTGGTCCGCGTACTTGATCCTGAAAAGCTGGAATTACTGACGAGAAAAGAAAATGAAAAAGAAGTTCCTAATTACTGGATAAAAAATTTGAAGTTGAAGATCGCTGACAGGCAAATAACCACTTTCACCAATCCATATCCTCAAATGGCAGGCGTAACAAAGCAAAAAATAAAATACAAACGAGAAGATGGTGTGGACCTGACAGGTGATTTGTATTTGCCAAAAGGATATGATCCTAAAAAAGACGGAAAGTTACCGGTCATCATGTGGGCCTATCCTGCTGAATTCAATTCTGCTGCTGATGCAGCACAGGTCCGTGGTAGTGAGCATAAATTTACTTATGTTGGATATGGCAGCCCGATCTGTTATGTTACGCAAGGTTATGCTGTTTTAAATAATACGGAAATGCCGATCGTTGCAATCGACAAAGAGAAAAAGCCAAACGATAATTTTGTTGACCAATTGCGAATGAACGCAGAAGCTGCCATAAATAAATTAGATGAAATGGGTGTTGGCGACAGGAATCGTGTTGCGGTTGGCGGGCACAGCTATGGGGCCTTTATGACAGCAAATCTGTTGGCCCATACGAAACTTTTCAAAGCAGGGATTGCACGCAGTGGGGCATATAACCGGACATTGACGCCATTTGGTTTTCAAAATGAAGATCGCACTTACTGGCAGTCGCCAAATATATATAATGACATGAGTCCATTCATGCATGCCGATAAGATCAAGACGCCAATACTCCTGGTTCACGGTGAACTTGATAATAATACCGGTACTTATCCAATACAAAGTGAAAGAATGTTCAATGCGATCAAAGGGCATGGTGGCACAGTAAAGTATGTTGTACTGCCATACGAAAGCCATGGCTATGCGGCAAAAGAAAATATTCTTCATTTGTTATACGAACAATATGCATGGGTGGAGAAGTATGTGAAGAATGC
This sequence comes from Chitinophagaceae bacterium, assembly GCA_025929635.1. Classification (GTDB taxonomy): domain Bacteria; phylum Bacteroidota; class Bacteroidia; order Chitinophagales; family Chitinophagaceae; genus VBAS01. The sequence continues at coordinate 1,834 of JAICPX010000090.1, read as the reverse complement.
GGATAAGAATGCGCCGGGTGGTGAAAAACCGAAAGCGTTTTGATTGCTTCATTCGCGTAGCTATTTAATTCAGTTCGTCGATTTTACTAAAGTAGTTTATGCAAAAACAATCAGCAAAGATCGTTGCTTTCATTATCGCGTTACTGGGTTGGTTTGCCATCATTGCACAACTTTATTTAATTATTGCAAACAGGGAGGTATCGATTATCGGAATACTATTCCGCTACTTCGCATATTTTACAGTTGATAGCAATATTATTGTCGCCCTTTGCTTTACTTTCATTTTCTTAGGACCCAGGTATCGTTTAGGAAGATTTTTTTCCAGGCCTTCAACAGTTACGGCTATAACAGTGTATATCACTATTGTTGGTATTGTTTATAACGTTATTCTTCGTTCCGAATGGTCGCCAACCGGACTTCAAATGATCGTTGATGAATTATTACACACTGTAGTTCCAGCCCTTGTCATTATATTCTGGCTGGTATTTGTTCCCATCGAAGAATTGAAATGGAAAAGTGCATTTCCCTGGCTTATTTATCCAATTATATACATGGCATATGCTCTCATTCACGGATCTATTACCAAATTTTATCCTTATCCGTTTGTTGATATCAATGAACTGGGATACAACAAAGCGTTAATCAATACGGGCGGTATTCTGCTTGTCATTCTTATTTTATCGCTGGCGTTGATCGGGACGGGAAAGCTGATGAAAAAAATTGAAAGCAAGAAGGAGATTCCTAAGCGGCCATAAGTTATGGCCCGGATTTCCTCCGCCAGGTGCATCGTAGTTCAGAAAATATAAACCTCCAGCTACAGTTTTCCCTATTAATTTTACAGTTCAGTCAAATTACCAAGAGCCACGTGATATGCATTCTGACCGATCTGCACCAAAGTCAACAGTTACCTTTGATCGATGGGACTCGCGTGCAAAGAAAATACTAAACCAATGACCTTTCTTAAAATATCGATTTGGACTTTAATTGTACTGGTGGCTAATTGCACTCCCAAAAAACGAATAAGCAAAATATGTTCCGCTAAAGATAATGTCGGGACCTGCATAAGAGTTTCTTTTGATAGTCTATTTATCGCACCAGATGAATTTAACGACAAATGCATCCAACTAGAAGGATATTTAGTTTTGGGATTTGAGCAGGTTGGATTATTTAGATCAGAGAAGAGGATTTTTTCCAAAGGTGCAGTCTGGTTGAAAATGGAGAATGACGTAGCACAACAGATACTCAAAAATTTTCCGAAAGGTATTCCTGGTAAAATTTCAGTTGCGGGCGTTTTCAATCGCACAAAAGATCGTTTTGGATATTTTGGAGAACTCGATCAAAAAGGCTGTATAGAAATAAAATAAGTTTGCAATCAATTAATCGATTAAAGGAAACAAGAAATCACGGTGATTCATTTCGGTCAATTCATACGTAGACAATGGTACGTAACTCCAATAGGCGGTCGTGAGATTACTTAATGGAATCAACTAATCAACAATTTGACCATTTTACAATTAAACAATCTCTCCTTTGATCATCACTTTATCAATAAGATTTGACCCGAACGAATACGGCAGGTAGGCCAGAGAAGGAATTGGTTCTGTAAATATGAGATTTGCTTTTTTCCCAACAGTGATACTGCCAACTTCATTTTGAAGTTCCATTGCATACGCGCCATTGATCGTTGCCGCATTGATCGCCTCTTCGGGTAGCATCTTCATTCCGATGCAACTCATGGCGACCATTAAGTTCATATTTCCAGAGGGCGAAGACCCGGGATTATAATCTGAAGCTAAAGCAACGGCACAGCCTGCATCGATCAATTGTCTTGCTG
>JAICPX010000381.1 GCA_025929635.1 Chitinophagaceae bacterium | reverse complement strand
TTCCTTTGCTCCGATATTGGTGCAAATACAGTAACACTCAAAGCAACCGATGCAAATGGTAACACGGCAACAGCAAATGCAACGGTAACCGTGGAGGATAAGGTAGCGCCAACCATGTTAACGAAAAACATCACAGTTCAGTTGACTGCTGGTGGTAATGTAATCATCACGGCTACCCAGGTGGATAATGGATCTTTTGATGCCTGTGGTATCCAGGCATACAGTTTAAGTAAATCCACTTTCCTTTGCTCAGATATTGGTGCAAATACAGTAACACTCAAAGCAACCGATGCAAATGGTAACACGGCAACAGCAAATGCAACGGTAACGGTGGAGGATAAAGTAGCGCCGACTACGTTAACGAAGAACATCACCGTTCAGTTGACTGCTGGCGGAAATGTAACGATCACAGCAGCACAGGTTGATAATGGATCTTTTGATGCTTGTGGTATCCAGGCATATAGTTTAAGCAAATCCACTTTCCTTTGCTCGGATGTGGGTGCAAATACAGTAACGCTAAAAGCAACTGATGCAAATGGTAATACTTCAACAGCCAATGCAACTGTTACTGTAGAAGATAAGATCAAGCCGGTCATTTCTTATTGTCCGACCGTACCGGTACAATGCTACAATAGCAATGGAGTTTATACTATTCCTGCGCTAACAGCAACTGATAATTGCGGGATACAATCAATAAGCTATTTGATTTCTGGTGCCACTTCGAGAAATGGAAATGGCAATGCAAGTGGAGCATTTAATCCCGGCACAAGCACCATCACCTGGAAAGTTACTGATGTTAACAGCAACACAGCAACCTGCACTACAATTGTAAAAGTAGATAAAGTAAATGTGATGATAGCAGATGCATATGCTTCAGGGATCAATTCATCAATTGGTGCGCCCAACACAATATACATTGGCTACGGTGGTTCATCTGTTACGTTAACGGCCCAGGTATCCAGTAGTCTAAGTCCAAATTCTTATACGTATAAATGGACAACAGGCTCACCCGCCGGACCCGGTTTTGCAACTACTCAGTCGATCACGGTAAATCCTAATTCGACGACCAACTATTTTGTAAGCGTTAAAAGTGTAAATAATTGCTCCCAAATAGAACAGGTATCAAAGCAGGTTAAAGTTGTAGATATCAGGTGTGGTACAAATAAGATCACTGTTTGTCAGTTTAAGAATGGATCCTATACAACAGCCTGTGTTTCTCCCGCGCCGAAAACAGTAAATGGGCTAAATGCTGGTTCATATTTGGGCGCATGTGTAGAAAATGTAGCACCCAGGTATGTAACATCCAGGAAAGAAATTCCTGAAGAAAATATAACCGGGGACCTCCGGGTGAGTGCAATGCCCAACCCAAGCAATACAAATTTCAGAATTGCGATTAGTGCCAATAATTTGAAAGAGCCTGTTCAGATCGTTGTTACCGATATGTTGGGCAGAGTGATCGAAACAAGGTCAACAGGATCGGGTCAAACAATAACAATAGGTGAAAAATATATAAGTGGAACTTATGCCGTAAGAATAAGGCAGGGTAATAAGATCAAACAATTGACTTTGATTAAACTGCCTGATTAGAGAGTACACTTTAATTCAACAGCCCCGATCCCCAATAACTATGGGGAATCGGGGCGTTTTTATTAACCCTCTTGAGCCCAGTCCCTTTAAAGGAACATTTTTTGTTTGAAAAACCAATTTTTCACTAATTTATGGGCTCAACCACCATTCAAAAATTTGGACTGCATGAGAAAACTGCCACTACTGCTGTTACTTTTTACATTATTTACTACAGCCACTGCACAGGATAAAAGTTTAGCACAATTAAGAAAAGAACTCGAAGAACATCCGCAGGAAGATGCTGCCAGGGTGGAAAAGATGATCAGTCTTGCATATAATGTTTTTTTAGCATCACCTGAGCGTAGAAAGCTTGTGAGTGAAATACTTTCTATTTCGAGAAAAATAAATTATAGGCGGGGGGAAGCTTATGCTTTAGGGTCAATGGGAAATTCGAGGTATCTATCGGGAAATATTCAGGAGGGTGACTCATTATTGAAACTGGCCGAGCTTATAGCTATTGATATAAAGGATCAGACGTTAATCGCACTCACAAAATTGCGATTGGGAACGGTGAAAGCCAGCTTTGGTGATAAGGAAGGAATGGCTTTATTATACAACGCTGAAAAATTGTTTGAAGATTTAAAAAATTACAAATTGTTGGCACGTACCCAATCAACGATTGCGTCGATAGGCCAGGTTAATTATAGTAATTATCCTCTCGCAATGGAATATTTGATCAAAGCAACCGAATCGGCGGAAAAGGCCAAGTCCTCCGATGAAATGTTTAATATTTGGAGTTCCTTGTCAAGCCTGCATGGCTTTCTAGGGGACCAGGATAGTGCGTTGGTTTATATGAATAAGGCTCTCGACGCTGCACAAAAAGGCGGAGGTGATGTTGCCAAATTGCAGTTGTTAAATAACCTGGGTGAGATCTACCGGCTCACCGGAAAATATTCCCTGGCCTTAGAAACGTACAAAAAAAATTTAGCGGCTGATAGTTCATTAAGCACTGCTGATATTCTTGAAAGTAATATAGCCGACGTATACATTCGGATGGACAGTTTGCCACTGGCTTTTAAATACGCTTTCAGTTCATTGACCAAGGCCACCCAGATCAATGATGAGTATATACTGGGGTGGGTACACTGTGTACTTGCCCGCGCATACCTGAAAAAAGCAATTCCGGATAGTTCAATTTACCATGCGAATCTTGGGTTTAAATTTGCCACGAAAGTTGGCTCCATTGAATTGATGCGCGATAATAGGGAAGCTTTAGCCCAGGCGTATGCCTTCAAAAAAGACTTTGCGAACGCCTATAAATACCATCTTGAATATATTAATTATCGTGATAGTATGCTAAGTGCAGAAGTGAAGAACCGGACAGCTGTGCTTCAGCATAATAATGAATTGGAAAAAAAGCAAACAGAAATAGCCCGGCTTAGTCAGAAACAAAAGGCTCAAAAAGATTTTTTGATCAGTGCTTTAGTTGTACTTGTACTTATCCTTGTCACTACTGGTTTATTGTTTCGAAACAACCGCCAGAAACAAAAAGCAAATAAACTGCTGCATAAGCAAAAACAGGAAATTGACCAGAAAGCAAAAGACCTTGAACAGTCTTATAATAATGTGGAGTTACTGGGTGAGATTGGTCGCAAGATCACTTCATCGTTATCGGTTGAAACCATTATCAGTACGGTATATGCGAATGTAAACTCACTAATGGATGCTTCAGTATTTGGTATCGGTATCTATCATGAGGACACAAAGCAGATAGATTTTCCCGCTACTTATGAAAATGGTGAGGCGTTGCCGGCTTATTCCAATTCCATCTATGAACAAAACAGGTTTGCCAGTTTATGTTTTATTAGTGGTAAAGAAATCGTAATGGGTGACCTTGAAACAGAATACAAAAACTATTTGCAGAATGTTCCGGTACCCAAAGAAGGTAAGCAACCTGCATCACTTATCTATTTACCGTTGAAAGTAAAAGATAAAATGTTTGGGGTGATCACCATTCAAAGTTTTCAAAAGAATGCCTATTCAGAGTATAATTTATACATGCTGCGTACCATTGCCATCTACGCCGCGATTGCTTTGGAGAATGCCGAGTCATATAAGAAATTGAATCAAACAGTGGATAGCTTAAAAAGGACGCAAACACAATTGATACAATCGGAAAAAATGGCATCGTTGGGAGAACTGACCGCAGGCATTGCCCATGAGATACAAAACCCGCTGAACTTTGTCAATAACTTTTCTGAAGTAAATATTGAACTGATTGATGAAGTGAAGGAACAATTGGGCGCTGGTGATCTGCAATCAGTAACAGAGACTTTTGAGAATATTAAACAGAATCTTGAAAAAGTAAGATTGCATGGTAAACGTGCAGATTCGATCGTAAAAGGTATGTTACAGCATAGCCAAAGCAGCACCGGGGTAAAAGAGTTAGTTGATATCAATGCACTTACTGATGAATACCTTCGCCTTGCCTACCATGGGTTGAGAGCCAAAGACAAATCGTTTAACGCTGTCACAAAAACACAATTTGATAACAGGATCGAGAGAGTCAACGTAATTCCGCAGGATATTGGGAGGGTACTTCTTAACCTGATAAATAATGCCTATTACACGGTCACTGAAAAGAAAAAAATCGCTCAGAACGAATACGAACCAACTGTTACAGTAACAACGATAAAAGATAATGGAACGATCAAAATAAAAGTAAAGGACAATGGTAATGGTATTCCACCGAAGATCATGGACAAGATCTTTCAGCCATTCTTTACTACCAAGCCCACAGGGCAGGGAACAGGATTAGGGTTGTCACTGGCCTATGATATTGTTACCAAGGGTCATGATGGAGAACTCAAAGTAGAAACAAAAGAAGGAGAAGGGTCAGAGTTCATCATTCAATTGCCTGACCGGCTTAATTAATAGGAAATTGATAAATTTTGCCCCGATCAAATCGGGGCAATAAGGTTTGATCCAGTCTGACAAAATAGTTGCCCTTAATCAGGAGATATTCATCTTTTAGGAAATTGACGCTTGTACGATCTGTTCAATATTCAGTTTTCTCATTGCCATAAATGCCTGCGCTGCTTTGCCTGCTTTTGCCGGATCACTCATGATCTTGTTTAGTATAGTGGGAACGATCTGCCACGACACCCCAAATTTATCTTTTAGCCATCCACACATACTTTCGGCCCCGCTTTCGGTTAACCTCTCCCAGTAATAA
>JAICPX010000533.1 GCA_025929635.1 Chitinophagaceae bacterium | reverse complement strand
TTATACTGATCCTGCGGCTATCCAATTAGAATCAATTTTATTCGCTACGGCTCCTAATTTGCTGCCGAAAACAGGTTCACCGGCGTTAAGCGGAGCCAGCTTTACAGGGATGAATGCATTTTTCACTTCCACTACTTATCGCGGCGCATTCGGTACAACAAATTGGACAAGTGGTTGGGCAAATTTCGATCCCCAGAATGCAACATATTGCCAGTAATATTGTTTGAGATCCAGAATTTATTTTTGCCGTCCCGCCAATGGCGGGACGGTTTTCTTAATCAGGCATGAAGTATTATTTTATTTTATCATTATTGTCGCTTTACAGCATTTCCGTCGGATGTAATGAAAAGACCTCGCGGAATTTAATGCCCAACCTGGCTGGTGCCGACAGCGTTGCTATTATGTATTATAATACCCCGAATGATCCACGTTTTTTCAGGTACGTGAAGGAGTATGATGTACAAAAAATGAGGCAAGTGATCAGCGACGCGAACGGGAAAGTAATAGCACAACGACCCGATTGCGCTACGCAAGGCAAGATTTACTTTTACGAAGAGAAAGGTGCAATCGATGTCCTTTATTTCAGCAATAAAGATGAATGTATGACCTTTTCTTTTATCATCACGGGAGAGAAATATTTTGTGAAGATGAGCGCCGGGTCAAGTGAGCTGCTCAACAAGTTTAAATTACTGGCCAGGGACCCTTCGGAAACAAATTGATTTAGTCGATTCGCGGGTTATGGGTGTATGCCACTTCAAACGTTTCATTTTTTAATTGTGGCAATACCTGTCCCAGCTGAAGATCTTTCTTTTGTGGAGTCGGGTCACATACATAGTAGGATGTGCCATTATATACGATGGGCTTGCCCACCCGTTTGTCGAATTTTATAGCAACTGACACATGATTTGGGTAGGCCAGGACAATCATTGGCAGATTGTAAATTTCTTTTACCAGATAAAAGAACAGTGCTGCCCTATCCTCGCAATCACTTTGATCATAGAGCAATGTTTCCTCGGCAGACAGTCGTTTTTCACGGCCAAAGATCACAGTATCTTTTTCAAAAAGGAATGCATAACGGGTAAAATGCATAAGGTAATCCACGCCATTCAATACGGTCATCGGCCTGACAACGTCCTTCAATTGAGGTATCAAAGAATTATATGTTTGCTTGCTTAGTGGTATCGCAAACTGGTTGCTGTAATCAGCAGCCGGATAATTGGTGAAGAGATTCTTTATTTCGGGATTGACCTTTAGTGTAAACAGATACTGCTGCTGAGAGTAATTAAACCCAATTTGTTTGTCAATATAATCATCCAATCTTATTTCCGGCAAACGATTCACTTTATAAGTGAAAGATCTTTTTTCTCCGGGGATATTAAATTCCACATTCCAGAATCGTTCGTTTTGAAAATCAATACTAAAACTGTAGTCATGGTAATTCAAACAAACATATTGCTTATCCCTTTGATATGTAAAAGGTATATTATAGATCACTTCGTCGCTTTGGACATAAAAGAGCATTTTATCATTGCTGATCCTTAAAATGGCATCATAACCCGATTTTGTAAGCAGGAACCATTTGTAAAGTGTATAGCTAAAATAATTCTCTGCTTTAGGACTTAGCTGCTGGGCCGTTTTCCGGATAAGTTGATAGTATAGCCAGTCGTCGAGTCCCTGGTTATTCTTATGATCAAGCAATTTATTTATTATCGGCTGGTAATCTGCGGCGTTCAGTTGATCATAAAAATCATGCATTGAACTGAGTGATAGGGTGCTCGAGTACTTCAACCCGTTGAAAGGATTGTTATCTATAGTCAACACATTACCAAGAAACTGAAAGCTTAAATTGTCTTTTTGCTGGCTAATCGAATCAACCCGGGCAAAGATGAAAAGTGTGGCTAGTATCAGGCTCCTCTTAATCATGATCTGGTAACATTGAAGTTACAAAAACTTAACAATTAGGTAATATTAATTCTTAAAAACGCCCTGGCAATTCCGTTATTGTCCGGGTGAGACCGGTGCAATACTTTGTGGAATCCCATACTCATCATGTATACAGGACGTCAACTCCGGGTTCTTAAGATCCCGGGAGTGACATTCGCCAGGCCTTGCTTGATGAAAACGGGTTAAGGATCCTGACCTTTGGTGATCGCGTTCTTAATTTCATTGTAACCGGCATTGTTATTCACAATTAACACATCGGTAATGCTTCAATAACGTTGGTATAATAATTGTAACGCATTTTGCAAACAGTTCTTATCCATCTAATATATACAACCCGGATCGGTTCTCCGGGGTTAGTAAGTTGATTCCTCATGCAGTTGCCTCCTGGTTCTCACCAGGAGGTTTTTTTTATCATCCTCTCCAGTATCTTAGTGCTTATAACCAGTGGTATCTTATTTGTAATTGTTTGTAGATGATAAATTCAGAACCGAATCTTTTTGTAATTATCAATGATGGTTTTCGATGGCAGGAAGTATTCAGAGGAGCAGATGAGCACCTGATCAATATCCCTGAGTTTACTCCTGACCCTGTTAGTTTACGATCATTATTTTTACCAGATACCAAAGAAGAAAGAAGAAGAAAACTACTTCCTTTCCTTTGGGATATTGTCGCAAAGCAAGGGCTTTTGTTTGGCGATCGTGATATGAACAGTAAAGTGAATTCTGCTAACCTTTATTCAGTTTCTTATTCAGGGTATAATGAGATCTTTACCGGAACAACAGATATTTTTATTGCCAATAACAAAAAGAAATACAATAAGAATATTAATGTCCTGGAATGGCTGCACAGCAAACCTTCATTTAAAGACAAGATCGCGGTATTCACTTCATGGGATATATTTCCATACATCTTAAATACCCGGAGAAATGGTTTGCCAATTAATAATGGATCAGGAAAAGTTTCAGATTATTACAACAAAATAAAGGTTATAGACAAGCAGGGGATCAGCCACAGCGAAGATACCAACTATGATATGCTGACTTTTGTCCATGCTATGAATTTTATAAAGCTGCTTCAGCCCCGCATTGTTGTTATTGTTTTTGGCGAAGCCGATGTTGTAGCGCATAAAAAAAGATATGACCTCTATTTACACAAAGCC
>JAICPX010000431.1 GCA_025929635.1 Chitinophagaceae bacterium | reverse complement strand
TTCCTGCTTTTATTCTTTGTATGCCTTCATCCTTGCAACTCACATAAACAAGCTGAATAGCGTTGGCGGTGGCCTCCGGGTTCTGCGACAGCTTTTTCAAATTTTTTTTTCGTAAAACAGGAAATGAATCAGGCATCTGGATTTTGTTTAATAAATATTACCGAACATTGGCGAAACGTGGGACGTCAAACGTCAAATGAAAATGATCGTTGTCATTTCCACGTCTGCCTTTCACGTTTGACTAAAAAAAACCACAGCGGACAAGAAATCTGTCACCTCCCTGCCCGCCGCGATCGTAAATTCGTTTATACAGATGAGAAAAAATCTCAACAGTTTAGCAGTTCACATAACCAAGTAACCAAAACACAATAAAAAACACTACAATACCGCCAAGACAGCCACCTCCCCATTTCCATCCGGCATAGCCGGCTATGATCGATCTCCAGAAATTGTTCATAGTTGATTTTTGTTTCCTTATAAAAAAACTGTGCCAAGTGTTTGATGAAAGGAATTATTCATCCAAGCGACTAAGCCCGGGACGACTCAAATGCCCAATGTAGAACAGGAACCTAGGACACTTCGGTTCGCTCAGTGCAGGCTACGCGTCGCAACAGAAGCCCAATCGTTGCAATGCAGTTTGGACAACAAGTGTAAAACGATCAATTACAAACTATTTTCTATTAGGAATCAGTCGATAGCGGCGTACATGGCACTTATTGGCACTATGGGCATTGAATTTGTCTTTGTGATAGTAACAAAAGCTTACAACTATGCGGAAAGAGATTTTACAATTTGTAAAAGCCACCGCGTTGATAGCAGGATTCTCCACCCTTATGAATACTGCTGATGGCCAACAAAATATTATTGATAAGAAAGATGATACACATCCTGAGATATCGGCCCAGCAATCTTTGCCTGCGAAGATCTATCAATTCAGTGCTGTAAAAATGCATGGTTATAATGAGATCAAATGGGAGGCTGCCGCAGAAGGGGATACAAAAAAGTTTATTGTCGAATACAGTAGCGATGGGATAAATTTTCTATCGGCAGGCGAAGTAACACCGGTTACGGGTGTCTACACTTTAAAGCATCACACGCTTGATTCACGTACTTTTTTGTACCGGATAAGAATGGAAAAGAAAGATGGTCGCTTTTTCAACACCGGTAGTTTTTTACTCGGTGGTATTGATGCAAGGCCCGTTATTTTATATCCAACAATTGTAGAAAACCATTCGGTTAATCTCCAAATGTATTTACCGGTGCACCGGGTCAATATCATTTCTACCGATGGAAAGCAGGTAATGCAAAAAGAGCTGGGAGGTACCAGTGGATTTACACAGATGTCGGTCCCGGTATTGAGCAAAGGAACCTATTTGATCACTTTTTATGGTAATGGATGGCAGAGTACTGAGAAGTTTATGATAGGAGGCTACTGAATAATTAGTACGATTCCTGGTAATCAATAATCATTGATTATTATTTTTCAGCAAGAACACTCTGCTCCCGGAAAACCTTAGCAAACTCAATAAACTCCTTTGCCTGCCGCAGGTACTCGGTTGCAAATTCTTCCGACGGTGCCAAATCATTCATTCGCATTACAGCAGACTTAAAATTGCCTGCGGGATACAATCCCTTATCAGAAAAATGCGTATCAAAGTCTTTTAGTATGCCATGCTGTGTATTACACTGAACTCCGTTCTGCAACAGCAATGCTTTGGCAGTATGTATTTGTGCAGAATAGGCATTGTAGATTCCATCCGCCCATTTATTACCTGCTAAACATTCTTCGCTCGCTGCTATTTTCTCCTCTGCTTCAAGTATCAGGGTGGCTACAAGATCGATCATTACACCGGCACATTCACCCACACCTATCGCCGTCACAAATTTTTCTTCCTGGCCCCAATCGATATAATCTTCAGCTTGCAATGTTTCTAAACTCGCCAGCGGCTTTAATAGCTCATAATAATATCTTTCACCATTTCGATGGCTATATTGTAGAAACGATTCTCCCTCATTGGCATTCGTCTTATAATCATTCAATACTTTTCTTATTACATCAGGAGCACGCTTACTAGGGACTTTTAAAACTTTATCAGCAATACGGCCTTCACCGCTGCCCAATACGCCGCCACCGATCAATACCTGCAATGCCGGCAAAATTTGCCCTTTTGCTTTCATTGAACTTCCATGAAAACCGATAGAGGCCATTCCATGCTGCCCGCAACTATTCATGCAGCCGCTGATCTTGATAGCTAATTCTTTATTGTATAGAAATTCAGGGAATTCTTCTTCGATCACTTCGCTTAATACGAGGGCTGTGCTTGTACTATTACTGATCCCAAGATTACATGTATCAGTGCCCGGGCAGCTTGTGACATCGGCAACAGATCCAAAACCTGCCGCCCCCAAACCTTCCTGGTCTAAAACACTATATACATATTCCAGGTGTTCAGCTTTTATAAAACGTAATTGCAATCCCTGGTTGATAGTAATCCGAACATCATCGGCAATTACATCCTTTAATTTATCAATTAGGCGACGACTTGTGTGGGAACTGATATTTCCGTTTGGCACACGGACGTAAACGGCATAATAATTCTCCTGTTTCTGCTTAAACACATTGGTGTTCTTCCATAACTGGAACCTAAATGGATCGATTGTGAGTTGTGAGTCGGAGGGAAGCAAGTGAGTTGTGAGTTGACCATTAGTCGAAGATTTACTCACCACTGACCACTCACCACTCACGTCTATTTTGTATTGCTGGTGAGTTAACGCCAATTGTTCTTGTGCGACTAATTCATTAAAGGCATCAATCCCTATTTTTTGGATCAAAAATTTTATCCTCGCCTTGTGACGGCTGTTCCGTTCACCATAACGATCGAATACCCGCAGTACGGATTCGAGATAGGGGATAAGTAAATCTTCTTCCAGGAATTCATGTGTTGTTATTGCCAAAAAAGGCTGCGCACCCAATCCGCCACCTACTACGATCTTAAAGCCTCTCATTTCTTTTCCATCAACGACCTTAGTTCTTGCGATGGCTCCAAGATCATGCATAAAGACGAGTGCGGTATCCTTTTCGCTGCTGCTAAAAGCTATCTTGAATTTTCTTCCCATTTCCTGGTTTACAGGCTTGCGAAGGAAATATTCAAACATTGCATGAGCATAAGGTGTTACGTCAAAAGGTTCATCCGGGTCGATACCTGCACTGTCAGATGCAGTGATGTTTCTAACGGTATTACCACAGGCTTCACGGATTGTAATATCATCTTTATCGAGTTCAGCCCACAATTCAGGGGTACGGTCCAGGCTCACAAAATGTATTTGAATATCCTGTCTTGTCGTTAAATGAAGATTTCCGGTTGAATACTCATCAGAAACATCAGCAACCCTATTCCATTGGGCCAATGTCATTTTACCATAAGGCAATTTAATCCGGACCATTTGCACACCTTGTTGTCTCTGGCCGTAAACACCACGGGCAAGACGCAGGCTGCGAAACTTTTCTTCATCCATTTTTCCTTCACGAAAAAGACGGATCTTTTTGTCAAGCTCAACAATATCTTTTTCTACAACGGCTTTACCGTTTTTATTGGCGACACTTTCTAACTCGGAGCGGAAACTCTGCATATACGTTGTTTTCGTTTACACTGTTTGGGCAGCAACTTATGGGATAAAAACCCTACTTTGTTAGTAGACTAAACAAATGTACGTCACGAAAGCTTGTTTCTCAAATATTTTTAGAGGAAAATAACGAATGTAAGTAGGATGCCGGACCGGGAGGGATTTTACAATTTTTTTTTAAATAGTCTACCAGAATAGTAGGGAAATAGCTACCTTTATCGCCTTGCCGGCATCGGTTGATAAATGTTGCATATGGATTATCATTCATTTTTAGAAAAGAAATTACAGCAATTAAAAGACAACGGGTCCTATCGCTATTTCCTGGAAGTGAATAAGAGTGCCCAGCATTTTCCTAATTTCTATTATACGGATGACAAAGGGCAACAGCGCGCTGCTGTGAACTGGTGCAGCAATGATTATTTAAGCATGAGCACCCACGAGGACGTGATTACTAAGCTTGGATTTGTTACACACCGGAGTGGAACAGGAAGCGGTGGTACAAGAAATATTTCAGGAAC
>JAICPX010000113.1 GCA_025929635.1 Chitinophagaceae bacterium | reverse complement strand
ACGAAGCCGGCTAAATTCATTTGAGCAGTTGTGTTAGACAGTGTTATTTTTACTTGCCCAGGTTCGAGATTACCAATTAAATACATCGATGAATAGGAAACAAGAGAAAGTGCTACAATACACAATGTCAAAATAGCTTTTTTCATCGCAGGCAGGTTTGATATATAAATTACAAAACTTATTAAGAAATTATTCAAGGAAATCTTCTTCATCCTTCGGCTTGTACTTATCAAACATCTTTTCAATAGCCCCCGCAAAAATTGGAAATTTTTCTTTCGCAAAATCTTTTGTCACTTCAATTGCTTTCATTGCCTGTTGTTCAGTCAACCCTGTTGCCACCAGGCGATCAATTAGTTCTTTCATTTGTAAACGTTCAAGAGGTTTAAGCGGTTTAAAAAGTTAAGAAGTTACCTCAGGGGATTAACTTATGGAACACATTAAACTTTTGGAACTTGTGGAACTGACTATGCGACCTTAAGAAGGCTGATCTTACTATTCTCAAACTTCCTCTTTGCATAATTAATATCCAATAAGAAAGTTTTTTCATTTGTTCCCGGTAATTCGAACATTGCATCAGTCAAAATGCTTTCGCAGATGCTTCGAAGACCACGGGCGCCGAGTTTGTATTCTACCGCTTTCTCTACCATAAAGTCAAGAACCAGCGGCTCGATAGTAAGTTGAATACCTTCCAGGTCGAATAATTTCCTGTATTGTTTGATCAATGCATTTTTTGGCTCGGTAAGAATGGCACGAAGAGTAGGCGCATCCAAAGGATCAAGATGTGTTACAACCGGTAAACGACCAAGCAACTCGGGGATCAAACCAAAAGTTTTCAGATCAGGAGCGTTTACATAACGAAGCAAATTCTTCTTCATCGCGTCCTGCTGTTCTTTATCTACGTTAAAGCCAATAGTGTTTGTCTGCACTCTTCTTGCGATCACTTTGTCAATGCCATCAAATGCTCCGCCACAGATAAACAGGATATTTTGTGTGTTGATCTTTATAAGTTTTTGTTCAGGGTGCTTGCGACCACCTTGTGGTGGGACCAAAACATCGGTTCCTTCCAATAACTTCAGCATGCCCTGTTGCACACCTTCACCACTTACATCACGGGTGATTGAAGGATTGTCTCCCTTGCGGGCGATCTTATCTATTTCATCTATGTAAACAATGCCACGCTCTGCGGCAGGTACATCATAATTACAAACCTGGAGTAACCTTGTCAGGATGCTTTCAACGTCTTCACCTACATAGCCCGCTTCTGTAAACACTGTGGCATCAACGATAGCGAAAGGCACGTTTAATAAACGGGCAATGGTTTTTGCCAACAACGTTTTACCGGTGCCCGTTTCACCAACCATAATGATATTGCTCTTCTCTATTTCAACGTCGCTGGTGGATGCTTCATTCGTTTTTTGTTGTAACCTTTTGTAATGATTGTAAACGGCAACTGACAAAACTCTTTTAGCTTCATCCTGGCCGATCACATATTCATCAAGGAATTTCTTGATCTCTACGGGTTTCTTAACGGTAAGCTTAAATGAAGAGGGGATACGTTCATCTTTGGTCATCAACTCCTGTTCAATGATCTCACGGGCATGTTCGACGCAGTTTTCACAGATATGCCCTTCCTGGCCGGCGATGAGTATCTTGACCTCGTCGCGGTTGCGTCCACAGAAAGAACAGTGCAAAGGATTTTTAGCCATTTATTTGAATAAAACTTAAACGGTAAGCAATCAGCAAAATTATAAATCCGCCCCGAGAGAGGCGGATTTATTTTATGAAGGAATGTTAAAGGCCTGCCAAAGAACACTTTAGAGCTTCTCGACGATCCCGTCAACAATTCCGTACTCGATCGCTTCTTTTGCATCCATCCAGTAATCGCGGTCAAAATCCTTCATCACCTGTTCCATCGTCTTGCCGCAATTCTGGGCGAGGATCTTGGCGCCTATTTCTTTTACTTTCCTTGTTTGAATTGCCTGGATCTCCAGGTCGGCACTTACTCCACGAATATAGCCACCCAAAGATGGCTGGTGTATCATCACCTCGCCATGAGGATAGATAAAACGTTTACCTTTTACACCTCCACTGAGTAAAATGCTTCCCATTGATGCCGCCAGTCCCATACAGATCGTACTCACCGGTGATTTCATCATTCTCATTGTATCGTACATCACCATACCGCTGGTAACCACGCCCCCCGGGCTATTGATATAGAATTTTATTTCTTCGCCGGGTTTATCTGCTTCCAGCAATAGAAATTTCGAAACTGTTTCCCTTGCTGATTTATCATCCACAACTCCCCACAGGTATACTTCTCTCCGGTCAAAGAAATATTTCTCCAACTTTTTATTTAGCATGATCAGGTCATCACGTTTGTCTTCTCTTTCCTTTTCCTCTTCATCCGGCTCTTCATCCATTCTCCACCCTTTGTAATCAAAATTCTTTCTATTCATAGTTTTTTATTTTGTGGTCAACTTTTAGAATTCTATTTGGCTTTTGTTGCGTCGCGCCGAAGGCGCTCCTTTGGAGCACGCTTGTATGTCCTGTTTTCTATTCAGCTTCTGACCTCACCTCTCGTTCTCCTCTCCATTTGGAGAGGAGAGGCCAAGCTTTAAATTTCTATCGTCGACATTAATTAAGCATTTCGACTTTATCAATTCTGCTCAACCTAAGTCACCCCTTTAGGGGGACAGGGGGTTAATCTTTCTTCTGCTTCCTCGGATTGATCACCAATACCTCGTCCACCAATCCATATTCCTTTGCCTCGGGGGCGGTCATCCACCTGTCGCGATCAAAATCTTTTTCGATCTGTGCTACGTCTTTTCCTGAATGATAATTGATCACATCGTATAATTCAGATTTCAGTCTTCTTATTTCATTTACTGTAATTTCAATATCGCTGGCCTGGCCACCGATCGCCCCGCTAGGCTGGTGCATCATTATCCTGGCATGTTTTAATGCCGCTCTTTTACCTTTAGTTCCAGCTGCAAGCAACACACAAGCCATTGAAGCCGCTACACCAATACAGATAGTAGCAACATCCGGAGTTACATATTGCATTGTATCGTATACACCCAACCCACTGTACACAGCGCCACCCGGGCTATTGACATACATATTTATATCTCTTGTCCTGTCAGTAGAATCAAGGAAAAGCAACTGCGCGGTCACAATATTTGCCACTTCATCATTGATAGGATATCCCAAAAAGATGATCCGGTCCATCATCAGCCGGCTGTACACATCCATTACAGCTACATTCATTGGACGTTCTTCAATAATGTTTGGAGTCAGTCCTGTTACAAGCTGGCTGGCATAGCTGTGAAGTGTGTTGCTGGAAAGCCCGCGGTGCTTGACCGCGTATTTTTCAAATTCCGAATTGAAGCTCATGTTTCGTTAATTAGTTAATTAGTTAATTGGTTAATTCGTTAATCAGAAGGTATCAGTTACCCATAAACTAATAAACCTATGAACTAATTAACCAGTCATCCAACTCCTCAAATATCCGTCCAAACGACAAAATCACAAAATCGGTGACACGAATGAACGCCAATTTTTGTCAACGGATGTTGATGAGCCCGATTTAAGGACGAATTGGCACAAATAAAAAAGGTTTCGGAATGCCAAAACCTATAAACTTTTAAACCATTAAACGCCGAAAAGATTAATGATGGTGATGCTGATGTTCCTCCTGCATTTTCACAAAATCTTCCAATGCAATTTCTTTTTCAATAGGTTTCACCTGTGATTCTGCCCATTGAAACACTTTTTGACCCTGGATGCGGTTATATGCATCCTCAATATATTTACGGTCCTGCATCATTTTGTCAATATAACTTTCTACCCAGGGTTGATCGTCACCACCCGACGGCATACCCATATAACCAAATAGCTGTTGTTTAGCAAAAGCTTTTAATTCTTCGGGTTTTACTTCGATATTATTCTCCCTGACAATTTTATCACTGATCAGCGTCCACTTCAATTGGTTTTTAAAAACGGGGAATTCTTTTTCAGCTTCTTCAGCGGTTTTGGGTTTATCACCCGGGGACCTGGACGAAGGGTCACCCTGCGTTTGCATCCATTTTTTCAGGAACGATTCAGGAAAATCAATGTTGGTTCCGTCAAGCAACTCATGATAAGCCATGTGTTGGAGTTGACTCCTTGCCTGGTTATCCCAATAGGCCTGGATTTCTTCTATGATCTTATTCCTGAAATCGGCTTCTGACTTAACCTCAACGTTTATGCCACCGGACTCCTTCGGAGGATAAAGCTGTTTGAAAAACTCTTCATTCAATTCTCTTTTTTCCAGCAAGCCGATCTTGGTGATCTGGATTTTGAAATGTCTTTTCGCCGCTGCCGGATCCTCTTTGTCAAGACCAAGATCAGGAATAATGAATTCAAGTTCTTTCTCCGCAAAGGCGTCATCGAGTTGAGCGACCACATAATCATTGATCGTTTTTCCCATCAGGTGGCCACGAAAGTCCTCTTTAAAATATTTTACAAGAACCGAGTTGTCTTTTTTTATTCCGCCTTCGATCTCATTTGCATTTTCATCAACTTCAGCGAAGAGCAAATTCAGTACATTTTCTTCTGTATTGACGGTGTCTTCCTCTTTCATATTACCATAGCGATTCTGCAGGCGGGTGATCTCGTTACTGATCATTTCATCTGTCACCCTTACCTTATATCGTGTGAGCTTCGCTTTGGACAGGTCAGCCAATTGAAATTCCGGTTTCATTCCGATTTCAAAATGGAACGTATAGTCAGCAGGGTTATTCACATCAAGCTGGCGGATATCCATTTCAACCGGAAGTGGCTGAGCAAATATGTCAAGTTTTTCTTCTTCCAGGTATTTTATCAACTCACGGTCAACGGTACGAAGCACTTCTTCTGTAAACAAGGACGGTCCATACATTTTTTTGATCAAGCCAGCTGGCACCATCCCTTTTCTAAATCCGGGAATGTTGGCCTTCTTGCTGTAATCTTTTAAGGATTTTTCAAACGTAGGGAGGTAATCGGTTTTCTCAAGTTTCAATGTCAGCTTCTCGTTCAGCAAACCGATGTTTTCTTTTGTAACTGTAGCCATGATATTTCAATTGATGGTACAGACAAGGCATGCCTTGTCTCTACTGTGTCCGGATGGAGGGACTCGAACCCCCATACCTTACGGCATCAGATCCTAAGTCTGACGTGTCTACCAATTTCACCACATCCGGATAAGTTTAACAAGTTCCAAATGTTCAAAAAGTTTAAGATGCTTAACCTATTGAACTTTTTGATCCTATCTAACCTTTGAAACTTGAAACGGGCGGCAAAGCTAAGAGTTTTCGGGCAGAAAAACCGGCTGTTTTTAAGTAAATTCGCTGTTCATGGATACCCTTGCGCAGTTACCGAAATATAATCTCAATGAAGAGCAGGAAAAGAAGCTGATCCTGAGGGAATACCGTGCCTTGCTACGGGCATTAAAAACCAAATTAAAGCCTGGTGACAAACGACTTATTCGGACTGCATTTGAAATGTCCGTGGACGCTCATAAAACAATGCGCAGGAAAAGTGGTGAGCCGTACATTCTTCATCCCATTGCCGTGGCAAGGATCTGCGTGGAAGAGATCGGGCTGGGTGTCCGCTCTACTATTTGTGCTTTGTTACATGATACAGTTGAAGACACCGACATAAGTTTGGAAGATGTGGAGCGGGAATTTGGAAATGAGATCGCCAGGATCGTTGATGGCCTGACAAAAATCTCCAATGTTATTGATGTCAACGCATCACAACAGGCAGAAAACTTTAAGAAGATACTGCTTACACTCACTGATGATCCGAGAGTGATTCTCATCAAGCTTGCTGACCGGTTGCACAATATGCGTACGCTTGATCACATGAAGTCGGACAAACAATTAAAGATTTCTTCCGAAACCGTTTATGTCTATGCGCCGCTTGCTCATCGAATGGGTTTGTATAACATAAAAACAGAGATGGAAGATCTTGCGATGAAATATCTTGAACCTGATTCTTATAAAGAGATCGCAAGAAAACTTGCCGAAACAAAAAAAGAAAGAACACGCTACATCAATGAATTTATCAAACCATTGAGAGATGAACTGGAAAAAGCCGATCTGAAATTTGAGATTTACGGAAGACCAAAGCATATCCATTCTATTCAGAATAAAATGAAGAAGAAGGGTGTAAGTTTTGAAGAAGTATATGACCTGTTTGCTATTCGTATCATTCTTGACTCTGCTCCTGAAAATGAAAAAAGCGATTGCTGGAAGGTTTATTCGATCATCACCGATGAATACACACCGGCCCCTGAAAGATTGCGTGATTGGTTAAGTAACCCCAAAAGCAATGGTTATGAAGCGTTGCATACAACAGTGATGGGCCCGCAGGGTAAATGGGTGGAAGTGCAGATAAGAACAAAGCGTATGAATGAAATTGCAGAAAAAGGATTGGCAGCGCATTGGAAATACAAGGAAGGAAGCGCTGATGAAAATCGTTTTGATAAATGGTTCCAGCAGATACGCGAAGTGATCGGTAACCAGGATACCGATTCAGTGGATTTCTTACAGGATTTTAAAACAAGTTTTCTTGCTGAAGAGATTTATGTATACACCCCAAAGGGCGATGTAAAAATGTTGCCGGTCGGATCTACCGCGCTGGATTTTGCTTTTGCTATTCATAGCGCTGTTGGCAGCAAAACAATTGGCGCCAAATTGAATCATAAGCTGGTACCCATAAGTCATAAGCTGCGCAGTGGTGACCAGGTGGAGATCATTACATCAAACAAACAAAAGCCTACTGAAGACTGGTTGAATTTTGTAGTTACTTCAAAAGCAAAGGGAAGAATTCGTGACGCATTAAAAGAAGAAAAGAGAAAAATTGCCGATGAAGGTAAATACACAGTGCAACGAAAAATTGAGGGCATGGGTGGAGCCTTCAATCAACATAACATCGATGAACTGTGGTCATATTACAAATTGAGTTCTGCGCTGGATCTTTTTTACCAGGTTGCAATAAAAAATATTGATCTGAAAGAACTAAAGGACTTCAAGGTTTTTGGTGATAAAATCGAGGCACCAAAACCGGTAAAAGTGCACGAAGTAAAACTGGATGGGCATCCGCATCATCATCATCCATTAGGTAAAAAGGATACCGAACTTATCATTTTTGGCGAAAGCAGTGATAAGATCGTTTATAATCTTGCCAATTGTTGTAAGCCGATCCCAGGCGATGATGTGTTTGGATTTGTAACCACGGGAAAAGGACTCACCATTCATCGTACGAATTGCCCTAATGCGGCAAAACTGATGGCCAACTTCGGACACCGGATCGTAAAAACAAAATGGGCCAAGAATAAGGAAATTTCGTTCCTGACCGGTTTGAAAATTGTGGGACTTGACGATGTGGGTGTCGTAAATAAGATCACCAACCTGATATCAGGAGAATTACGAATTAATATTGCGGCCCTGACAATTGAAGCAAAAGAGGGTGTGTTCGAGGGAAATATAAAACTGTATGTTCACGATAAGGAAGAGTTGGATGAACTGGTTTCAAGACTTTTGGGGCTGCCGGGTATCGAAAAAGTTGATCGTTACGATACCGAATTGTGATTGTATACGGGAAAAGAAATTATTACCTTTCAGACTCTTTACCAAATCGCTGGCTCAATAACTGTTATGAGAAAGTACCGTGTGGGACTATTAGTGGCTCTGTTGCTAAATTTCGGAATCAACCACAGCTTGTCGCAAAGCTGTGTTTCCCCAATCAACGGTTCTGTTATCAATTTTTCATGTGGTGTGAGTTGTGGTAATGTAATGCTACAGGTTCCCGACCTGAGAACAACATCAAGTTATCTTGTAACAACGATCCCTTACAATCCTTATCCGTACGTAACTCCCCTGGGAAGTGAATTGACGACACTATATTTTGATGACGAATTTTCTGAGATCATTAACCTGCCTTTCCAGTTTTGTTTTTACGATTCAATATTTTCAAAAGTCGTTGTTGGCTCAAATGGGCTGATCACATTTGATACCACAAACGCAGCGCCGTGTGACAATGCATGGACAATAACACCACCGATTTTTTATGGAGGAGGTGCACAATGCCAGGCAAATTCGACCTACTATCCCAGGGCATCGATCATGGGTAATTATTCTGATCTTGATCCCAGAGCAAGTGCAAGCCCAAATGACAGGAAGATTGAATGGAGAGTAGAAGGAACTGCGCCCTGCAGAAGGTTTATTGCGAGCTACTATCATCTTGGTGTATTTGGAAATAATGGTTGCGGACAAACAACACCTACCACCTTTCAAATTGTTATTTATGAATCTACGTCAATGATCGAAGTTCATTTTGAAAATAAAACCTGTCAATCCAGCACGACCGGGGGCCGGGCAATCTTAGGCATCCAGGACTGGACTCCCTCCAGGGCCAAGGCTGCTGCAGGCAAAAATGCAACTGTATGGACAGCGCAAAATGAAGCTTATCGTTTTATTCCTTCAGGCGGCGCTTCAAGATTTGTGAATTCAGAACTGTATACGCTAGCTGGTACATTAGTAGCAACTGCGACGACATCGTTTGCAATACCGGGCAGCATCGGTCTTACATTTCCAAATATTTGCCCAACTGGAAATTCTGAACAATTCATAGTAAAAACAACTTATCAATCATGTTCTGATCCGAATGCAACCTTTGTGTACGAAGACAATATCACGATAAATAAAACTCCTTCTTTGAATGCGGCAACAACGGTAGCAGATCTTAACTGTGCAACCGGTTCTGCAGGTTCTATTACAGTTAGTATTGGAGCAGGTAGTGGCGTTCCCCCTTATCAATATTCGTTAAATGGCGGGCCCTTGCAGGGTAGTAATATATTTACCGGTTTGTCAGTTGGTTCCTACACTGTATATGCAACAGATATTAATGGTTGTGGCACTACGTTAACGGCAACAGTGAACAGAACAGGAAATCTTGGAGTTGGTTATACGTCTATCAATTCAGCTTGTTCAGGAACCAATAATGGAAGCATTACAGTTCTTCCGCCCTCGGTTTACACGCCGGTCCAATACTCATTGAATAATGGACCTCCGCAAACCGGCAATATATTCAACGGGCTCGCTGCGGGAACGTACACAATTAATGTTACTGATGCAATTGGCTGTACTGGTTCAACAACAGTCACAATTAGCCAGGGCGCCGGTATAACTGCAACATTCAGCTCAACGCCGACTTCATGTTCCGGATCGAGTAATGGCACAATAACGGTGAATGCAAGCGGTGGTAGTTCACCGTATCAATACACGATCGACGGTGGCACACCGCAGGCAAGCAATGTGTTTACGGGATTAGCGGCGGGTTCTTATTTAATTCGTGTGATAGATGCTAATGGTTGTAATACTACGTTGTCAGTTTCTGTAAATCCCGGAACACCTCTGAATGCAACGGTGGTGAAGACCGATGTGAGTTGTAATGGAGGAACAAATGGAACAATTACTGTTACCATAGCAAACGGGGCAGCGCCTTACCAGTATTCATTGGATAATACAAACTGGCAAGCAAGTAACAGCTTTACCGGACTCGCACCAGGAACTTATACGGTTTTTTATAAAGACAATAATGCTTGTTCGAATTCACAAACTGTAGTTATTTCACAACCACCAGCAGTTAACCTGGCAGTAACGAGTCTGCCGGTTCAATGCTTTGGCCAGAATAATGGACAAATTAATATTACTGCCAGCGGAGGAGCAACTCCTTATCAATACTCATTGGATGGTATCACCTATCAATCCGTGACCAGCTTCAACGTTCCTGCCGGTACCTTCACCGTCTATGTAAGAGACAATAATGGTTGCACTAACTCACAGCCGGTTAGCATAAGTCAGCCTGCCGCCGTTACGCTTGATCTAGCCATGCAAAATGCAAGTTGCAATGGTGGTGCAGATGGTCGCATTACAGCCACAGGAAATGGCGGAACAGGGAGTTTACAATATTCAATTGACGGAAATAGTTTTCAGGCCTCAGGGATATTTAATGTTTTACCGGGCATATATACAGTAACTGTAAAGGATGCAAACAATTGTTCTATCTCTCAACCGATCACGGTTGGATTGACAAACAATCTTTCTATAGCACCAGCAGCGGATGTAACGATCTGCGAAGGTAAATCAGCACAATTAACAGTAAATACAAATGCGACCCAATTCTCATGGACACCAGCCATTGGCTTAAGCAACACTACAATTCAAAACCCTGTGGCGAACCCCACCGTGAACACTCAATACATCGTTACAGCAAACTTCGGTCAATGCAGCGGAACCGATACAATTATTGTAAATGTGAATCCAGCACCAATCCCTGATGCAGGTCCTGATGTTGAAATTTGTTATGGCCAGGATTATGAACTGCAGGGGTCGGGTGGAGTTCAATATATCTGGACACCGCCTTCTACCTTAAGCAATGGGGCGCTGCCAAACCCTGTATCAAATCCTCCTCAAACAACTACATATAGTTTGATGGTAATTGATGGTAACGGGTGCTTTTCATTAGTGCCCGACCAAATGATTCTAACGGTTACTCCACCAATTATCGTAAAGACCAATCCAAAAGATACGGTCGTATTTGCGGGAGATCAATTTCAGCTATCGGCAAGTTCCGGGGCAACAAATTATTCATGGAGCCCGGCCACGGGATTAAGCAATCCTTTTATTGCAAACCCGGTTCTTACTGTTACATCTGATGTCACATTCAATATTATAGCAACCACAGCGGCGGGTTGTCGCGGTGATGGAACCGTGACTGTAAAAGTGTTCAAAGGACCTGAGATCTATATGCCAACTGGTTTTACGCCAAACGGCGATGGAAAGAATGACGTGTTTAAGCCATTCACGGTCGGTATTACTAAACTTAACTATTTCCGGGTGTATAATCGCTGGGGCAGGTTATTATATTCCACTTCAAATATTAATGAAGGATGGAATGGACGAATTGGTGGCGTGGACCAGCCAACTGGTACATTTGT
>JAICPX010000110.1 GCA_025929635.1 Chitinophagaceae bacterium | reverse complement strand
TGACCACTACTTCATTCATCGACGTTGAAGCTTTGCTTTCCAGCCTGTCATATTGATATTTAGCACAAGGATTCTGGTCATAATACTCTACTAGTCTTGGCTTACTGTACTCATTCAACGTGGCAAAAATGGCCTGATCGACAACTTTAATATCTTTCTTTTGTAACACAACCGGCACCGGCACTACCATGGCAAAATCTTTCAAGTTCCCATTGAAATCATTATACATCGTAATAACATTACGGTTGCCATCCCGTACAAGGATCACTTGTGATGTTTTGTTTTTTAATGTGCCATCTGCCTTGCTCACATAAAACCCGCAAAAAGCCACAGCTTCATGGGTTGCCAGGGAAATGAGCAGGATCAAAGCAGCTCCTTTTTTCATAATTGGTTTCATGACTATTTGTTTTAGCTTATGAATAAAATTGAATTGAATGATTGAGGGAGTCCAATGAAAATCTTTTGCTTTAAAAACTTTATCAAGCAAGGGAACCAATGGCGCCGCCGCAACAAGTACCCAGATGATCGTATTGTATTTCCATTTAAAGGCCGCGAGGTAAAATGAAACTGCGGCGATGAGTATTGCCCAAAGTATTCGTGCAACCGGGTGGTTGGGTGATGTCCTTGGATCACTGATCATAAAAAATGTAAACAACAACAAACTACCGGTGCTTATGGAGTGGATAAAATGATCCATCGGCCATCCGAGTGTATAAACCTGTCTCCAGTAAAGCAGGCCGACGAATGTGAGCAGGAATGCAAGACTAACATCTAACTTCTGGACCCTTGTTACTACAATGGTTCCAAGTGTAACAACAAAGAAAAAAATAACAGCATTGCTTCCCCATTGACCGGGGCTTAACCACGCATCTTTTGTCAATAGTAAAGTGGCTACAATACCAAAGGCAGATGGATTGAAAATATGTTTCTTATTGAATTTGAAAACATATTTTGAAACGACAGTTAAAAATGCGGCAAGCAAGCTTATGTACCAATGATTTGTTTTTAATAAAAGACATAAGCTCATGGCGCTGATGAGGACACTAAAACCCCACCGGTCAAATTCATTTGGTTTCAAAAATCTCTTTGATCTGATTGAATCTGCTGAATACTGAAACAAGAGGCATCCTCCGGTGCTAATAACGTAATGTTCCCAATCAGCATTCCAACGAAGAAATAAAATGCCATAGGTTAGAAAGATAGCCTGGAATATTACCTGGAAATATCGCGGATCCAACGCAAATGATAATCGCTGCATAAGCATTCATTTGCTTAAGGATGTAGAGACCTTGTGGATTACATATCACTGCCTCACAAAAAATCAAAAATTTATTTTTATGGAAATTCGCCTGGCTTGCTTCACCGACGCTAATCAGTTCAACTGGCTGATCTTAATTTGCATTACAGTAGCAATGCTTAGTGCTCTTTCCTTTGCAAGCGAAGCTTTTTCTCCTTCAAACAATTCATCCACAGTTTCGTTAAAATACCCAAGCCAGGTTTCGAAATGATGTTTTTGCAGTGGGGATTGTTGGTGTAAGATCATATGTGGTTGCATCGCATTTTTACGGTAAGTATCACTTTGAAATAATATGCTGTCCCAGAAGTCTACAAGAATATCCAAATGATGATGCAGATCGATCTTTGCAACTTCAGTAAACAAATAGCTTATAGATCTATCATCAAGGAGCTTATCGTAAAACTGCGTAAGAAGTTTGAGCAAGTCTTCTCTGTCCGTAATATCTTTTTTCATTAATCAGGAAACAGCGATTTATCTATGTTCGGAATGATACGAAGCGCATTTTTATAATATACCTTTTTCAGGATTGGATCCGGCAAACCCATTCCATACATGGCCCAGAAGGCGTGATATTTCTTATGATAAGGAAAGTATTCATCCTCCGTTTCCAGCACACGAAAATAGGTGGCATACTCTTCTGGCACCCAACTGTCTTTGCCAAATAAGATCCTGTCCTGGTATTTCTCAAAGAATTTTTTTGCTGCTCTTGGT
This sequence comes from Chitinophagaceae bacterium, assembly GCA_025929635.1. Taxonomy (GTDB): domain Bacteria; phylum Bacteroidota; class Bacteroidia; order Chitinophagales; family Chitinophagaceae; genus VBAS01. The sequence continues at coordinate 9,092 of JAICPX010000110.1, read as the reverse complement.
TGTCGCCCAATTTCAGCGATCACCGCGCCGAATTCCACATACATGTTTGGTATTTCATCCATCAGCGTTCCTAATTTATCAAGATCATTCGGGTACCATCCGAAATGTGCATTGATAAAAATTGTATTGGGATGTTTCCGGAACATGCGATGTTGTTCATCCATCAGTTGCTGCCATGGCGCCGGATCGGTATCGTTGCGTTTACGACGGTCATGTGTTGCCAGTTCAAGCCATCTTTCATTCTTTTCATCCATAGGGTCCCAGAATGACTTTGGATCGGCCGTATGGATCAGCACGGGAATTTTTAATTCACCCGCTTTTTTCCAAACAGGATCCAACCGGGGATCATCAACAGGAATGCGTTTGCCACTAATGTCTTTTGACGACATGCCCAGGCTTTTATAGATCTTCAACCCGTTGGCTCCATTCTTTACATCTTCTTCAAGTTGCTTTGCCGCTTGTTCACCCCAGCCTTCTTCTCCCACTTTACTAAAATTAACGTTGGCAAATACAATAAATCGTTTTGGAAAATTATCTTTTATATTTTTTGCCGACCGCTCAATGCTGTTACCGCTTTGCCCACTCAGGTTCACCATTACTTTCATATTCAACATATCCATTTCTTTAATCAGCACACCCAGGTCCATAGTGGGCATATTGAATTGATGATTGTGAACATCGATAAAAGGGAATTTTGCTCTTGCAACCTTATGTTCCGGCACAACCAGTGTAGATGTTGGACTATATTTTTCAAAATCCATCTTTTCATTTGATTGTGCATAACAACTGCAGCAACCAGCAATTAAAAACAGGATAAGTGATCTCTTCATAAGTCTTTATTTAAACAGCAAACTAACAAATGATTTAAGTAAAATTCCACCTTTCATATAATTTTCAACAATGAGAGAGCTAATATAGTAAAAGGTACCAGTTTCGATGTTACCATGAAGCCGTAATTGCGTTGTACAGACCTGGTGGCGATGCGTTCTGTAACTCAGTTCAGTATCTTGTTTTCAATTGTCCAGGTCGGTCATCATAACCAACCCGGCCCGTTCCGGTCACTCTTCCCGGCATAAACGGGTAAGGACCATAGTTGACGTTGATACGCCGGGTAAGAAAGGTACCGGTAGTATCATTTATTAATAATTCTTTAGCTAAACCATAAAAAGATTTTAACTACAGGCTGCGTTATCTGCAAAATCGAATAGCCATATGAAAAAGGTTTTGTTTGTACTCTTACTTACGGGTTTTGGGTTCTTTGCTTATGCTTATATAAACGTTAAACCAACTCCCGAAATAAGCCGGACCTTGTCATTTCCCGTTTCGGGCAAATCAAAGATTGGAAGTTTTTGGGGTGATAAAAGAGATGGCGGCAAACGCAGGCATGAAGGCATTGACATATTTGCAAGAAAGGGGACACCTGTTGTAGCATTGTGTGATGGGATCATTGTTTCCAGCGGCAATACTCCGCGCGGAGGAAAAACTCTTTGGTTGCAATCAGCCCGTTTTCCCTGGAAAGCCTACTATGCCCACCTTGATCAAAAAAAAGTTCGTGCAGGCCAGGTTGTTAAAAAAGGCCAGGTTATCGGTACCGTTGGTAATACAGGTAATGCGAAGCACACTCCCTCGCACCTGCATTTTGGTATTTATAAGTTATTTGGTGGTGCGGAAAACCCCTTGCCCTGGGTTAAGTATTCTAAGAAAGCATTGATAAAGGCCCGAAAGTAAACCAGGTGGCCAAGACGTTATTTTCTTGTTTTCACTTCTTCAAATCTTTCATCATAATCAGGGCGGATCGTTCCCATCATCCTATCCCAGAATAAAAAATATAAACCATAATTGCCTTTGAAGTACTGGTGATGAAGATTATGATTCACCGAAGTGTTTATCCATTTTCCAAACCGGTTTTTACTAAACCCTTTTGGATAGATCTCATAACCTGTATGACCATACACATTATAAATGATCGACATCAGGAAGAAGACCGGCAAATGAAGACTGTGGATGGGAATGGTGAAAAGAAAAACAGCGGTAATGCCTACTTCAATAACTGCTTCGAGCGGATGAAAAGCATAAGCTGCCCAGGGGGATGGGTTGGTGGATTGATGATGTACCAAATGAAAAAACCTGAAAAGTCCCGGATGATGCATTAACCGGTGCGTCCAGTAAAAGTAAGTGTCATGGATGATGAACATTAAAGGAAAGGCAGCAAAAAAATAGAACCATCCAAACTCTTCGATCTTTGTGTAATGAGTTGTATAAGGTTCAATGGTTGGATTTTTAATTAAGAAGAAAGGCACAAACGCAAACATCAGCATGGTGATAATTGAATAAGCAACTTCCCGGACATAGTCATTCGGTTTTGGAAATTTTTGCTGGATCTTTTTACCTGCTATCCATCTTCGCAACAAAACATAACCAAGTAAAAAGGCAAAGCCGGCAATGTAAAAATATCTTGTGCCGATATTCTCCAAAATTTTGAAATAGTCTTCCCAACTCATCCTTATTTCAATTTTTCAAGCGTGGTCAATAATTTCTCATTGCTGCAAAAGATAGCTTTCGGAAGCTTTTCTTTAACTGTTATTACCTTTTCCGGCTTACCACCGCAAAAAATGATTGGTATCTGTTGTCGTTTTTTTGCTTCCCACAACCATTCAGCGTACCGGGTTCCATGTGAGGGCAGGCGATCAAGACACACCACAAGTACATCCGGTAAATTATTTCTAAAATCGCCTACAGTTTCCGTGCTGAAATGATAGTCTACTTTATAACCAGCATCTCTAAGCGGTCGAATTTTCTCTTTTACCTCTGCTTCATTAAAATGAATAAAGAAAATCTTTTTCATATCCAGATCTCCTCATAATCCTAAAATCCTGGTTTAATGTGCATCCAGCCAATTCTTTCCTTCACCACATTCAGCGATCACCGGAACTTTATTTGGTAAAGGCATTGCTTTTTGCATACATTCAATGATCAGTGGTTTTAGGTCTTTTACCTCATCTTTTGTTGCATCAAACACCAGTTCGTCATGCACCTGTAAGATCATCCTGCTTTTGAACCCTTCTTTTTTCATTGCGGCATGAACTTTTATCATCGCCAGCTTGATCATATCGGCAGCCGTTCCCTGTATCGGCGAGTTGATCGCATTCCGCTCAGCAAATCCCCTTACCGTAAAATTTGATGAATTGATATCACGGAGCCAGCGTTTGCGTCCCATTATTGTTTGCACATAGCCGTGTTCCCTGGCAAAATTGATGGTATCATCCATGTATTTCTGAATACCCGGGAATTGTTTTTTGTAATTATCAATGATCTCTTTGGCTTCCGTTCTTGTAATGCCAAGATTATCTGCGAGTCCCACAGGTCCTTGTCCGTAAATAATTCCAAAGTTTACGCTCTTTGCTTTGTAGCGCATTTCTTTTGTCACATCTTTTTCAGCAACATTATATACTCTTGCCGCGGTTGCTGTATGAATATCGGTGGCATCAATAAATGCCTTACACATATTCTTATCGGCACTGATCGCAGCGACAATTCTCAATTCGATCTGGGAATAGTCGGCAGACAAAAGAACATGTTTACTGTCCCGTGGAATAAAGGCCTTTCTTATTTCTTTACCCCTGTCAGTTCTTACAGGAATGTTTTGGAGATTGGGATTGTTACTTGCCAAACGACCTGTAACTGCGACAGCCTGCCCGTAAGTTGTATGCACTCTCCCGGTTTTTTTATTGATAAGCGTTGGCAAGGAATCCACATAAGTTGACCTCAGTTTTGTCATTTCACGAAAGACAAGAATATCATCTGCGATCTTTTGACCTTTTGCTGCCAATTTCAACAATACATCTTCGCCCGTTTGATATTGGCCTGTTTTTGTTTTCTTGGCTGAGGGATCGAGTTTTAATTTGTCAAACAATACTTCCCCCAGTTGTTTCGGCGAAGCAAGATTAAAGCGAACACCAGCTTGTTTATAAACACTCTCTTCGGAGATCTTCGCTTCTTTTTCCAGCTCTTTGGAATAGTCTTTCAGAAATTCCTCATCGATCCGTATACCTTCATATTCCATGTCAGTCAACACTTTTACCAGCGGATTCTCCACTTCATAAAAAACCTTTTCAACGTCTTTTTCCTTTAACTGCGGAAGAAAGACCTGTTTCAATTGTAAGGTAATGTCCGCATCCTCGGCCGCATACTCCTTTATTTTTTCTAATTCAACATCACGCATGCTTCCCTGCGGACTTCTCCCTTTTTTACCAATCAGCTCCTCAATATGTATTGGCTCGTACCCGAGATATTTAGCACTCAGCTGGTCCATTCCCCTTTTACCATCGGGTTCTATCACGTAATGGGCAAGCATCGTGTCAAAGATCTTCCCCTTTAATTCAACATCATACCATTTCAGCATGAGCAGATCATACTTTGTATTCTGCCCGATCCACGTCTTGTTCTTATCATTAAATAACGGCTCAAATAATTTTAGTATCTCTTTTGTCCTTTTTGGATCAGGCGGACAGGGTATGTACCAGGCTTCGGCGGGTTTTACAGAAAAACTGAGGCCAACGAGTTCAGCATCATTTGCATCAATTCCTGTTGTTTCTGTATCGAAACATATTTCATCATGCTTCTTTAATTCAGCAACAAGTTTTTTGATTGCGGCGTCATCTTGTACAGCTTCATATTTGTGCGGAGTATTCTGCGCATTCCTGCTTACGGTTATTGCTTCGGCAGTATCACTTCCATTTGTCGGAGCCTGCCCAACGGTTACAGTTGGTTCCGGGGCGGCTTCGATTACATTTCCAAACAAGTCTGTTTGCACACCTACAGGCTGTTCTTTCTTGATAAAATCTTTGTTGGCAACTGTAATGGCGAACTCTTCTCCCAATATTCTTTTACCAAGTGTTTTGAATTCCAATTCTGCAAACACATCTTTCAATGCTTCCTTGTTCATTTCCCGTACCCGAAAATCGTTTTCATGAAATTCAACAGGAGCATTTGTAATAATTGTAGCTAATTTTTTACTAAGTATGGCAAGATCTTTTCCGGCAGCAACTTTTTCTCCCAGCTTACCTTTAATATTCGCAGCATTGTTCACAACATTTTCTAAGGTTTCAAATTCAGCCAGCAATTTCGCGGCTGTTTTTTCACCAACACCGGGTATGCCCGGAATATTATCCACGGAGTCACCCATCAATCCCAGGACATCGATAACCTGGGTTACATTCTTAATTCCCCATTTATCACAAACTTCTTTCGGGCCCATTATCTCTACATCACCTCCCTGGTAACCGGGTTTATAAATTTTTACCTTATCACTTACCAACTGGCCATAATCTTTATCTGATGTTACCATGAAAACCTCATAACCAGCAGCCGCTGCTTTTTTGCTTAATGTTCCTATTACATCATCTGCCTCATACCCGTCAAGCTCAACTACCGGGAGATTAAAGCCTTTAATGATCTTTTTTATGTCAGGTAATGCGGCAAGCAGGTCTTCCGGCGCCTCCTGCCGGTTGGCTTTATAATCTTCATAATCGGTATGCCGTTCGGTAGGAGCCTCCGTATCAAAACATACAGCCAAATGGGTAGGCTTTTGATTATTGATCAATTCAACCAATGTGTTTGTAAATCCAAACTGGGCATTTGTATTTTTTCCTTTTGAAGTAATCCGGGGATTGCGAATAAGGGCATAATAGGCTCTGAACACCAGCGCCAGCGCATCGAGCAGGAAAAGTTTTTTTGACATCCCGCTAAGGTAAAAAAATCATAGCGAGCCGATAAAAAAATGCCTTGGCCACTTCCGGCCAAGGCATTTGAATTCTTTTTAAGCAATTAATTACTGCTGGTTATTCTCTTTCTTTTCGTCTTCTTCCTTTCTTATATATTTCTCCGGGTTCTGAACAAGCACGGTACCGGTATAAGCGGCACCATTGGTAACTGATGTATTCACAACGGCGGGGGTTACATCAATGTTAGCTCTGTCTTTATGAATAAAGTTCAGGTAGAGGGCAAAGAACAGCAGGTTAAAGGCAAAGAAGTTAATGATCTTACGGATGCGTCGTTTCATAAAATTTGGATTTTAGTTCGTTGGACTAAACTATAAAACGAAAAATGAGAGACAAAATTTTATATTTCTAAAAAATAAAATCGGGAAAATGTACCCAAAGAGGATTTCGTACATCTACTAATGAAAACTTCGGGAAGTACTCATTTCTTCATTTCTTCAAGTTGTTTTTGCAGCCTGAACATCTCGTCTCTTAAGCGCGCAGCTTCCATAAAATCAAGATCACGGGCGGCCTTTTCCATTTCTTTTTTGATTTTGGAAATGGCTTTTTCCATTTGGGGAATGGTTTTGTACTCAGCTTGTTCTTCAGCAGCAACTGTTACAAGGTCTTCATCAGGAGCTATTGCATAAGGATTCTTTGGATCATAACCTTTAATATCTAAAACAGATGTCTGCGCAAAAACATCCCTGGTTGTTTTCTTGATTGTTCTTGGAGTGATGCCATGCTCTATATTGTATGCAATTTGTTTTTCACGACGGCGATCTGTTTCGTCAATAGTTTTCTGCATGCTTTCAGTCATCTTGTCTGCATAAAAGATAACAAGTCCATCGACATTTCTTGCTGCCCTGCCTGCCGTTTGGGTTAAACTTTTTTCGTTACGTAAAAAACCTTCTTTGTCTGCATCGAGAATGGCAACCAAAGAAACTTCAGGCAGGTCCAATCCTTCACGTAACAGATTCACACCAACCAACACATCTATCTCACCCAGCCGGAGTTGACGCAGTATTTCCACCCTTTCTAAAGTATCTACTTCGCTATGAATGTATTTTGATTTGATATTAATGCGGTGAAGATATTTGTCCATCTCTTCAGCCATACGTTTTGTAAGCGTTGTTACCAAAACACGGTCACCTTTTGTCACCCGTTTATCAATTTCATCCAGCAGATCATCAATTTGATTGACCGAAGGGCGGATCTCGATAGGCGGATCAAGCAAACCGGTTGGCCGGACAACCTGCTCAACAACTACACCACCTGATTTTTCCAGTTCAAAATCATCCGGCGTGGCAGAAACATAGATGACCTGGTTCAACATGGATTCAAACTCATGAAAATTCAACGGCCGGTTATCCAGGGCCGACGGCAACCGAAAACCATAGTCAACTAAAATTAATTTCCTGCTCCTGTCGCCTCCATACATTCCGCTCACTTGCGGGATTGTCTGATGACTTTCATCGATGACACATAAAAAATCATTTGGAAAATAATCCAGCAGGCAGAAAGGTCTTGTGCCGGGTGTTCTCCTGTCAAAAAACCTTGAATAATTTTCAACGCCATTGCAATAACCAAGCTCACGGATCATTTCAATATCATAATTCACCCTTTCGCTTAAGCGCTGGGCTTCGATATATTTTCCGGAATTCTTAAAATAAGCCACCTGTGCATTCATTTCATCCTGTATCTCGTACAGGATCTGCTGGATCATGTTCTTCGGTGCCAAATAAAGATTGGCTGGAAAGATCGCAGCATTATCCATTGTGCTCATTCTTCTTCCTGTAACAACATCAAAGCTTTCGATCTCTTCGATCTCATCCCCGAAAAAAGTAATTCGATAACCGTGATCAAGATAAGGCAGGTTGATGTCCACGGTATCGCCTTTTACGCGGAATGTCCCTCTTTTAAATTCAAGTGTTGTTCTTGAATAAAGAATATTAACCAGCGAGTGAAGAAAGCCCTGTCGTGAAATGGTTTGTTTTTTATGAATGCGGATAATGCCGTTTGCAAATTCATCAGGATTACCGATACCATAAATACAGCTTACCGATGCTACCACGATAATATCCCTGCGTCCGCTTAATAGTTCGGATGTTGCCTGCAAACGAAGTTTATCCAATTCATCATTGATCGAAAGGTCTTTTTCGATATATACATCGCTTACCGGCAGATAAGCTTCAGGCTGATAATAATCATAATAGGAAACAAAATAGCCAACTGCATTTTCAGGAAAGAATTGTTTGAACTCTCCATAGAGTTGGGCAACCAGTGTTTTGTTATGTGTAAGAACAAGCGTTGGTCTTTGTACATTTTGAATAACATTCGCGATCGTAAATGTTTTGCCACTGCCTGTTACGCCAAGAAGTGTTTGGTATTTTTCTCCGCTTAAGATGCCTTCCGTAAGTTGCTGAATTGCTTCAGGTTGATCACCTGCAGGGGGATAAGGTGTATGAAGTGTAAATGGCATAAATGAAGAACAGCAAATTTACCGATTAGTTTTATTCAAAAACAGAAATGCCTTACCAATAGGCAAGGCATGTAAAATTAAAGTATGATTGACTAATTCAACTCTGCAGATACCGTGATCTTTGGTTCCCCTGAAACTTTTCCTGCTGTGATGGGTTGACCTTCCACGCCAAAGTCAGCAAGCTTTATGTTGAATGCAGCATTCGCTTTTACAGTTTTGCCGGCAACCACAATTGTAGCTGGTGTTTGGACCCTTTGAGTTTTGCCTTTTATTGTCAGGTCCCCTTCCACATTTACACTATACGTTCCATCTTTTTTGAAATCAACGGCTGAAGGATTTGTAATTATTCCGCTAAATGTTGCTTTAGGAAACTCATCTGAATTCAACCAATTCTTTGCGTTGAAATGCTCCTGGATCCTGGGATTTGAAAAAGCAAAATTCTTAATTGCGGCTTCGAACTGCACTGTATTCTTGGCGGGATCGATAGCTGCAATCGCTGTTTTGTTTTCAGCTTTAGGCAGGTCATCGATCGCGGTAGATGCATCAAAACCGATCGTAGCGGATGTTGATGTTTTCTTTTGGGCAAAACTGATCATTGAAATCGTAGCGATAACAAGAGATAAAATTGTTTTTTTCATTTTTGTCTGAATTTGTGTTTAAGAATTTATTCTTCTACTGTACTTCGTTTGAAGCTTATGAAATAATTGCCAAGTATCTCACTATATATACCATCACTGCAGGAACCTTTTATTATTACATGATCTCCTGCTGTTAAACTTTTTGCCTTGCCCATATGTCGTTCCTGGAAAGCGAAGATGATATAGGAGCCCGTTGTTGTATCAGCCATTTTA
>JAICPX010000429.1 GCA_025929635.1 Chitinophagaceae bacterium | reverse complement strand
GGAAACACAAGCCATCAGGACGGAGGCTGATGTTTATTACCCTTTAGTTTATGATCATAAGCGTATTGACATTTTAATAGTTGAAGGCATTCTTCTTTTCAAGAAAAAATATCTTCCGTATTACGATTTTAAGATTTGGATCGATTGCTCATTTGAAACAGGATTAGAAAGAGCGATCGAAAGAAATGTTGAGAACCTGGATAAGGAAAGATTAATTTATGACTATGATATGTATTATTACGCAGCCCAGCGATTACATTTTAAAAGAGACAATCCACAGCAAATCGCCGATATTATTTTCAATAATAACCATTAGATGGAAGTTTGTTTACTTCATCGATGAACAAGCAATAACTTTTGCTCCGGGATTACGAAGCTGAGCATAAGAAATTCTTTTGATACTCTCTTTATCGGTATATAATATGATCCAGTCATCCTGTTGCATAACTTTGGCTTCAATACTCACTGGTTCACCAACAACATCTTGTACCGCTTCATTCATCTTTTCTCCACCGGGTCCAACAATTAAATAATAATTACTCTCTCCTATCTTATTCTGCACATGCAGCACGGGTGGAATGCCACCGAGAATACATCGGATGGCACAATCACGATGCACTTTACCTTCTCCTGGCTTCATGACACCGAAGTAACATTTCGGATCTACAATCTCGCCACGAATGGTTTGTGTGCCAAGGTCTCTTTCTACTACCGAAAAAGCAGATCCCGATCCAATATTGACAAGGGGTTTGTCATTCTTATCGATTTGGAGTATCGTTTTTCCATCGCCATATAACAATGTGCCCTTCAATGTTACCTCCTTCCCATTTAAAGAGGTCTTCCTTTCATTTTCAATTTCCATGATTGCTGTTTCTGCACCATGTTTTCCATAACCCACCAGGGGGATTGTAATGGGCTCACGATTTTTATCATACACCTTCAATAGCGGAACAGGCTTATTAAAATAAATGCCTGTAAGCTCTGTTAGCTTTCCATATTCAAAATTGGCTGAAGAGAATTTCTTTTGTGAAGTGGCAAGCAAATAAGCGACGATCAATGCAACCGGAAAAAGGATAAGCAATACCCTTTTCGCATGTTTTGCGAATGTCCCGGGTGCGTTGGCCATCCAACCTATATAAAACTCCGATTTGCTCATTGTTAATTATTAATTATTAATTGATCGACGCTCCCGGTCTTTCAGTTCCTTCATCATAGGGATTCGGATTTAGAAAAACTTTTCCTTCACTCACCTTTACATCATAGGTACTCACCTTTTCCTTAAAAGGCGGCGGCGATTGTCCATTATGTGGGAGGTACTGGTACCCGTGCCACGGACAGGTGATACAGCCATCTAATATCTTTCCTTCACCCAATGGCCCGCCCTGGTGTTTGCATACATTATGAATAGCATAGAGCTTATTATCATGTTTGTATACAGCGATCCTCTCTCTATCGATACAAAAAATTTTCGCTCTTCCCTCTTCAAATTCATTTGCCTCACTTACATAAACAAAACCCTCAGTTCCGGGATTGAATTTCTGATTGTCTTTCTTTACCTCTTTTGTGCCGGCAATAAGGTGAAGTGCAATCAACCAAACCGCTCCGAGTGAAATAAGAATTACAAATACAGGATGAGTTTCATATTGTATTACGCCAAGCATTACATGCATGACAATTAAAAAATAGGCCAGGTACACAAACATGTGAAGTGTCTTCCATATTTTGGGTGAAAGATTATGCAACCAAAAATCATGACTGGTGATTGCCATAAGAAACAGAATGATCAGGGCAAAGAAACCCAACGCCTGGAATGGGAAAGCAGCTATCGAATTAAAATTAGTATTGGAAGTAAATAGAGAAACAAGAGGGTTGACATTGCCCAGCGTATGAAATTGCATAATGCTGAAAACCCCATGCACGGCTGCTATGCAGAACATTGTCACCCCCAAATGCCGCCTGTTATATAATAATGGCAAGAACTTTTTATTCAACCGGGCCAGCGGACCGATACTTAATATTATGTGTAATAATAAAACTGCAAGCGTAGAGGTCGAACGTATAAGAACTGTTTCAAAAGTGTAATCAGGATTAAAGAAAGCAGTAAGTACTACAAAAGTGAGCAGGTACAGCACACAAAACCCGAATATGATCCAGTCATATATTTTCTTTTGCCTGTTCCAACCGACTGCTGCATACCCTGCACTCATGTTAATTTATTTTGATTGTAACGTGTCTGCTGATTTTATTTGAAAGACTGATGTCTTAGCAGCTGGTGGCTGCAACAAGTCCTGTGTCACCTTCTTTGGCACCGCGATCCACGCCGCAATAATTCCAACAGGAATCAACACTGCCCAAAGGGCCCAAATTTGAAGATGCCTTTTTCTTAGTGCCTTTATCATTACAGAATTATTATTGAAACACGGTGGCACAGTGATACAGGGTGTCACTGTGCTTTCTCTGTGTTTCTTCGTGACTTTGTGTCCCTGTGTTCCAAATTCCTCATCCATTTCTTCAACAACACCGGCCAGAAAACTATAACTCCCGGTACAATAATTATTTTAAATCCAATCGTACCACCATGTGCACCCTCATCTACTTTCGTCAATCCTTTTAATAAAAAAGGAATAACAAACAATACACCCAGCATTAAATAGATCAAGACAATTATTAATACCAATTGAACCATCTTAATTTTTTTTCGTGAAACGTGAGACGTGAAAAGTGAAAGGGTTTACAATAATCTGGCGTTTCACTTTTCACGTTTGACGTCCATCAATGATCAACAAACTATTGAATCCCGAGAAACCATCGGGCTCGCGATATGGATTGTCAACATCCTCCACCCACATTTTATCATCCACGAAAAATTTATACTTGTATCGTCCGGCAGGCAACATCGGTATCTCGATCTTCCAAAGTCCGTCACGGCCCGGCTCCAGCAACAACACATCCTGCGCCCAATGATTAAAACTTCCGGCCAGGGAGATCTGTGAAGCACAATCGCTCTGCATATAAAATTCGATCGAGTTTTTTGTTTGATTGATGAACGGAGATGCGTTAGGTTTCATGATCGCTTCACGTTTTAAAACTTTCAATAATGCCTTTCTCGGACGAATGACGCCGAAGCCCTGCCGCTCAGGCGGCATATTATCAATTCTTTTTGCAGTACTAAAAAGAACTTCACGAATCGCAACCGGTGTCAATTGCGGATTTGCTTCCAGCATTTGTGCGATCAGCGAGCAAACGATCGGCGCTGCAAACGACGTTCCATCCACATGCATATAATGCGGCGAAATATATTTACAGGTTTGTATCCGCCGGATGATCGCTTCACGAATAAAAGTTACATCATTTGACTGAGATACGATGGGATCCAAATTTGTTTGCAGACACAATGCATGCCTTGTCCCTACGACCTTCAAAAGCTGCGCATCATCTGTCTTTAATAACCTATACAATATTTCGGCTTCCCTTTGTTCTTTGGTGCCGGGTAATATCGGCGCGGCGATCCAGATCGCATTTGCCAGGAGCTCTGGTTTCATCAACCCGTCAACTGTTAATCCATAAGAAGAATGATAAAGTCCCGCTTCATTATTTAAATTATTTTCATCATCAATACCACCCACGGCAATTACATGAGGCGAGTTGGCCGGAGGCCTGACAGCTCCATTCTCATCATTTCCCACAGCCGCCACCACTACAATGCCATTCCTGACTAACTCCTCCGCCAACTGATCAACCTCGCTTTGTTTATATGAAAGGACTAGGTCATCACCCAGGCTCATATTCACGATCCGTATATCATACTTTTTAAAATTCTTCAGCACCCACTGCAATGCTTTTACAATATTTTCTGTTGTGATATGGCCCCGTCCGACCGGGTCATCCTTGGTGGTTTCTTCATTCTCGGAGGGAGTCCTGGCAGACATTACTTTCAGCAACACAAGCTCCGCTTTGCTTGCAATTCCTTTATATAAACCATTACTCAAAAAACCATCACCCGCGCAAACGGTAGAGGTCATCGTGCCGTGCCACTGCGATGAGACCTCACCCAAACCTTCTCCAAAGGAGAGGGGTTTCAAAGACCCTGATTGTTTGGTGATATCAACAATTGCTTTAATCCGATTACCATGCGCAGTTAAATCCGGATGAG
>JAICPX010000616.1 GCA_025929635.1 Chitinophagaceae bacterium | reverse complement strand
TCAGGATGCTCATTCAACTCTTTTAATAACTCGTCTTCTTTAAATGATAATTGAGCATTGAGAATTGTCCACTGGACTCCTTGCGGAGAATATTGAGTATTTCTTTTTTCAATACGTTCCCGGGTGTTTTCTTTCAAATAAAACAAATTGATCTCCCTCGGATTCGCCTGCACTTTATAACCTGCTTTGTCCACCCTTTGAGCTGTCCTTTCAACAATATCCGAAGCCGTTTGATGCAACAGGTCGTCCCTGAATACAGGGATCATTTGCTTTTTCAACGCTGCATTATCCGGTAACAACACAACCAATCCATACTCCCCAAATAATGCATTCACAATTTTAAACGTAGCCTGCTGAACAGTCTCTCCTTCTTTATAACAACTCTTCATCAAATTAAGAACTTCATTGCCAAATGGTAAAACAGAAAGCTGCCCTTCCACTAACCCGATAAGTTTAACCAGTTCCTCATCAACTTTCATTTTTCCAACGGCACCGGTTTGTTTTGTCTTCCAAACCAGCTTTTGTCCTTCAACGTTGATATTATTCAGTTCATCAAGGTCCGCATCTTCAGTGCCCATATAAAAAACCGGGACAAAATTGTAACCCGGTAAATTGGCTTTACAATACTCCGCCAGCTTTATTGTGTGGAGTATCTTATATATAAAATAAAGAGGTCCGGTGAAAATATTATTCTGATGCGCCGTCGTAAACGTGAATGTATTACCTGATGCTAAAAGTTCAATATTGCTTTTTGTCTTATCAGTAACAGTAACTGAAGCATATTGCTTCTTTAGTTCATTTACTAATACTTCACGATTATATGTGAATTGCTTCCGGTCTTCAATCGCCTTTTTTACTCCCTGTAATGTTGTAGGATAATTAAAAAACTCCTTCAATGCAGTATCCTGGTCGATATAATCAACCACCGTTTTGCTGAAGTAACCTGTCTGCCGGTAAGGTATTCGTGTAGAGATACAATCCATCTTCTAATTACTTCGCTGGTTTAGCTGATAAATTTACAATTGGTTGCGAAGCACATGTAAAAATAAGAAGTCCCTTTGTTTAATTTGTACCCGATCCTATAAGTGGATAAGATTTAAGAAAATCTTGCAGGATCAAAAGCCAAAAGGTCAATAGTTGGTTGTTTATTGGACACAACCTCTTCGATTATCTTCCCTGTTCCCGCGGCTGCGGTAACTCCCAGCATTGCATGGCCTCCTGCATAAATAAGATTGCTGAATTTTTTATGACGACCTATATAAGGCATTCCATCGGGGCTCACCGGCCTGTAGCCAAACCAGGCCTTATTAATTTCGGGCTGTGGCAGGTTCATCGTGGGATAATACTTCTTAAATGCATGATAGATGGCCATCACCCGTTTCGGCAAAATATTATCACTATGACCACTTAACTCCATCGTACCCCCGATCCTTAACCATCCGTTAATGGGCGTTGTTGCTGTCCTGTCATCAACCAGTATGGATGGGTACTGCAGGTTTTTTTCAAGTCCTTCGTAGACCAGGCTATAGCCCTTTCCCGGTTGCAACGGGACATATAATCCCAGCATTTTTGAAACGCCCTGCAACCATGAGCCATTTGCCAGGACCAACTCTTCACAATCGATCTTTGATTTATCAGTGATAACTGCCGTTATTTTTCCATTTGCCGTTTCTCCAAATGAGTCCTTGCGGACAAAACCGGTAACAGTCGTATTCAACCAGAATTGCACGCCTTTACTTTTCAGATAGGAATACATTGAACGCATAAATTTCCCGGGGTTCACATGACAATCATCAAGGTATAAGACACCACCTGCCACGTTAGTTTCCACCTGCGGTTCATATTCCTGGACCTGCTGCGGAGTACACATGATCGTTTTTAATCCATAAGCATTCGCCTGCTCTGCCAGGTGTTTCTCATGATCACCTGTCTTTTCATTTTTCCAAAGCATCCAGCAACCCTTTTCAGTCATATCAAACGGTTCGGTCAGCTCCAGTTTGATATCATTCATCAAAAGCCTCGTCAGCTGAAGCAGGTTATTCATATGCGAAGAATTCTCCGCAACCTTTTTTGCAGTAGCACTTTTCCAAAACGTCATTCCCCATCTTACGAGGTCCCAATTCAATCTTGGCTTAATATAGAACGGTGATGAAGAGCTCATCATCCATTTCAGACCTTTTGCGATAATTCCCGGTGTAGCCAGCGGAACAAAATGCGATGGTGATACATAACCCATGTTGCCAAAAGAACAGCCATCGGTGATA
>JAICPX010000331.1 GCA_025929635.1 Chitinophagaceae bacterium | reverse complement strand
TTAATCCGCGTGACGGACGAGCCATTTCATTAGGGATAATGGAAAATAAAGGAGAACTCGAAATTGCCCCACATTCGGCAGGCAGAGGAAGCGATTGGGTATTGATTATAGACGATGCGGCAAAAAAATATATGAGTTCGCAGAGTGTTACGGGCTTATCCATTGCAATTACGAAAAACGGAAGACTGGTCTTTGCCAAAGGATATGGATATGCAAACCCTGCAACCAAAGAGGAGATGTCTCCCAATCATACCATGCGGATCATGAGTGTTTCAAAATCGGTAACTGCGGCCGGCATCATGAAACTGATGGAACAGGGTAAAATTTCATTGCATCAGACTGTCTTTGGTGGGCCAAGAACTATTCTTGGATCAATTTATCCGACGCCAAGAGATAAACCAAAGCTGAATGACATTACGGTTTGGCAACTGTTGCACCATACTGCAGGTTTGCGCACCTGCAATGGTGAACCCGAATTTTGGAATTCCAGTAAGACTTATGATGATGTGATGAAAATGTTGCTGGCTTCGCCGGACCTTCTGAAGTCTGATCCTGGTACAGCATATTTATATTCCAACACGGGATATTTTATTCTTGCCTATATCATCGAAAAGATCAGCGGCCAATCCTATGAAACTTTTATTCGCAATAACGTACTTACGCCAAGTGGCGTAGGATCCAGCATGTATGTTGGTCTTGCTTCAGGAGGATTAAAATCAGAAGAAGTCAATTATACTCCCGATAGCAAACCCAATATGCAACTCTGGGCAGGTTTTGGAGGTTGGGTGGCAAGGCCAATTGATTTAGTAAAATACCTTGGCCGTGTCGATGGATCTGGCACTCCCTCTGATATTTTGAAAGCCAGTACACACGATTCATTAACGAAAACTACTCCTTTAAAAAACGATTATGGTTGCGGCTGGATCATTTCCGGTGACTTGCAACGTCACAATGGATCAAACGGTCCCTCACGATCCTGGTTAGCTGAACTAGGAAATGGGCTCAGTTTCGCTGTTATTATCAACAGCAAACCATCCAACGATGCTTTTGGCAACCAGATGCTCAGTATATTGTCACCAGCAATTAAAAGTGTGTCTGCTTTTCCGTCTTATGACCTGTTTTAAAATTAATAGCTGACTGATCAATCTATTCAATATGAAAAAAATAATTTTCTGTATAGCGTTTATTGCATTTGCCGGAATTATAAATGCCCAGGTCCGGGACATAAAGCAACGTGTAAAACAAAGGGTAATTGATAAGAAGAATCAAAAGGTGAACACAGCCGCCGATAATGCCGTCGATTCCGTTTTTAGCAAAACTGAAAAAAAAGCCGGTGATATTGTAAAAGGAAAACAGGACAGCGTCAAGAAAAATAAAAAGGTCGTGGACACCGAAACGGTTGATCAATCGAATAAAGAGGCTGTTTCAACGGAAGCAAATGAAAACACAAACCAGGGAATATCACCCGGCGATGCCAACAGCAAAGCATCTCCCTCGCTGGAAGTCTATCGGAAGTTTGATTTTATTCCCGGTGAAAAAATTATTGTTATTGAGGATTTCAGCCAGGATGCTGTTGGAGATTTTCCCGATAAATGGAATACAAACTCATCGGGTGAAATTGTCACAATTGACGGCAAGGAAGGCAAATGGCTAATGGTCCAGAATAAAGGTCTTTTGATCCCGGAGTTTATCACTTCGCTACCTGAGAATTTCACTTTTGAATTTGATCTCGTTTGCAACCCTGACTTTGATTTCTACTCAACGCCTTTCTTTTTTGATATTGCCGCACTTAAAAACCAGTCGGATTATATGATCTGGAAACAATACTCATATGAGAACAGGAATGGTGTAGAATTCAAATTTCATCCAATGTATGCGTCCAAAAAAACGGGTTCGAGTGAATATAAAGTATATGAAAACGGCAAGGAAATCTCCAAAAATCAGATCGTCACCGGGCAGTTTCATCCGCCGAAAAATCATGTAAAGATTTCCGTGTGGAGACAAAAGCAAAGGGTACGCATTTATATGAATGAAGAGAAAATCTGGGATATTCCAAAGGCCCTTAATGCAACGACGCAGTATAATTCTATCATTTTTGCGTTGGCAAATTCCCGGCGGGCGACTGATCGCTATTACCTGGGAAACTTAAAACTGGCGGTAGGCGCTCCGGATACCCGTAATAAGCTTATCACGGAAGGAAAATTTGTTACAAGAGGAATTTTGTTCGATGTGAACAGTGACAAACTAAGATCGGAATCCTATGGTGCTTTGAAGGACATTGCCAATGTGCTGACAGAGAATGGTGACATCAAAGTAAAAATAATTGGTCATACAGACTCAGATGGTGATGATAAATCAAATCTTGATCTTTCAAAACGTCGGGCTGAAGCCGTAAAAAATATTTTAATAAAGGAATTTAGCATCGATGAATCAAGAATGGAAACCGATGGAAAGGGGGAAAGTCAACCGGTCGATAAAAACCTGACACCGGAAGGAAAAGCGAATAACAGGAGGGTAGAGTTTATAAAGATATAGCTCGTTTATAAATATATATTCAAAAGTCATCAATCATGGTCCTGCCTCCAGTCATTGATCGTGGTTTTACCCAGGTACGCATTTCTCCAATTCACGGCAGTGGGTTGTTTGCAAAAAAGAAAATTCCAAAAGGCACCCGGCTGCTGGAGTATGAAGGCGCACGCGTTGATAGAAAGCAAATAGTAAACGATGCGATAAATGGCCTTACCAACATGATGTATGTGATGGGTCTTAATGAAACAACGGTCATTGATGGTGAAAGAAACGGTAACGATGCCAGGTTCATGAATCATCATTGCAGTCCGAATTGCGAAGTGTATTTTATTAACGACACACCTTTCATTTATGCCATGGAAGAGATTGAGGAGGATGAGGAACTGACATTCGATTATCAGTTAAGCATTATTGCAGAAACACAAGTTACTTCCCTTCAAAAAAAGGAAAGGTTCCCCTGCAATTGCGGATCACCTGTATGCCGGGGGACATTAATTGCTGAATAAAATTTATAAGGCTTAAATTCTTATGATATGAAAAATAACAAGAGACAAAAAAAGGTGACGCCAAAAATGGTCGCCGCTACAGTTGCGCTTTTATCCCTGCAGGGAGTGCCGGCAATTTTGTATGCCCAAAGAGAGCCAGTTGACAATACAAGAACTACCGAGCTGCAAAAACAGGACCTATTTGTTAAATTTACCAATACACGGTTGTCAAAACAAAAACTGTCGGTGATCGGCTTGATCAATGGCGTACCTGTTGTTAAATCAACAGATAGCAAAACATATTTAATGGACCCCCAGACTGGCGATATACGCCAGGTAACAACTGACGAATACAATAAACTTAGTTATAACAGAACAACCCTGGAGAATAGAATTTATACGGTCAAAGAGAGGACCATCAAACTTGATGCAGCGAAATTATCACTCAAATTAAGAGAGGGCGAGCAAACCCTAAGAAACCAAATTGAATTATTGGGCGTGGATAAAGATGGCCACCAGGTTTTTCAGACTTCAAGAGGACAAAAATTCTTTTTTGATCCAGCTACCGGAGATATGGTAGATTATACCGGGCACCTCGATATACTTATTCAAACTACTTCACAATAGTAACCAATGGCACAGGTGCGATATTGAACTGCTACATCTTTCATACCTTTAAACAAATAAAAAAGGTTATGAAAAAGATTTGCCTGGCTCTTGTGCTAATACTTTTCATTGCGAACCCGGGCTTTGCACAACAAAAAGAACATAAAATAGTCTTTGAATTTACTAAAGGAGACACTGCAAGCTTTTCCACCATGATGAGACAGCTTAATAATATAACGAAGGCAACCACAGGTAATGCAAAACTTGAAGTAGTTTGTTACGGACCGGGTATTTATATGTTAATGACTGAGAGAACAACGGTACAGCAGCAGATCGCTGATTTTTCTCAAAAATACAATGTCGTTTTTGCTGCGTGTGAAGCATCCATGCAGCGACAAGGGATCGTCAAAGGCCAGTTATTGCCTCAAATTGTTACTGTTCCGCTGGCAACACTCGAGATCTCTTCAAAGCAGCAAGAGGGCTGGAGTTATATTAAAGCAGGCTATTGATCAAACGGCGGGTTACTAATACGACAGTACATTGATATCCTATCTTGGGGTTGTGCGCTAACCGTTTTTACGATTTACCATCGAAACAAAATCATTTCAGCAGGAGTATGATGAGTGTATAAATAATTTTCATTATGAGCAGTAAAGGGTTAAAGCCCTTTTATTTTGATTGAACATATTTCTCCCTGTCCTAAAGGGCAGGGCAATTGAATTGACAACTACAACTTTAACGTTAACCCTAATCCAAATATCTCCTGTATCCGTGTTCTCCTTTTTGATATCATCATCGTAAATAATCGGGAAGAATATTGACGGCAAAGACGTTTGATATATTAACCGTAAACAAATTGTCCAACAGGTCGTATAGTTAGTAGATCTTTTAATCAACCAGTTTCTCAAATGATGCCGCATGTTTTTTATTATGGCACTTATCACCACGTGCAACTGGTGACATGCCACACCAACTAAAAGTTAGAAAAATAGCGAGACAGTTTTTTGTGTGCTTGCCAGAAGAAATAAACGGTCGAATATTGTTTATTTTCTTCTCTTTAATTGCCCCGCCCTTCAGGGCGGGGATACTTGGAAATTGTAATTTCCGGTGCAGGGCTTTAGCCCTTATAAAAAAGAAGATATGCCATTCATTAAGATACTGATTCATGCTGTCTGGGCTACCAAGGATCGTAAACCGCTTATGAATAAAGTCAACAAAGATGTCATATGTGATCATATGAGAGAATATGCAAAAGGAAAGAATATTCATCTTATAAATGTAAATGGTTGGCTTGATCATTTGCATGCCCTGGTCTCTCTCTCAGCAGACCAGAATATTTCGACTCTTATGAATTTGCTGAAAGGTGAATCGTCATATTGGGCAAATAAGAATTTGCAATGGTCTGAAAAATTTGGATGGCAGGATGATTATTTTGCTGTTTCGGTCGGAGAATCGCATCTCGATGCTGTGAATAATTACATTACTAACCAGGAAGAGCACCATCGAAGAAAGACATTTCAGCAGGAGTATGATGAGTTTATTAAGAATTATGGATTTGAGCAGTAAAGGGCTAAAGCCCTGGTTACTATTTTGATTGAACTGGTTCTCCCTGTCCTAAAGGACAGGGCAAATAACAGGAAGATGATGAGTTCATAAATGATTATCATTTTGAACAGTAAAGGGCTAAAGCCCTGGTTACATTTCTGATTGAACTGATTCTCCCTGTCCTAAAGAACAGGGCAATTAACAGGAAGATGATGAGTTCATAATTGATTATCATTTTGAGCAGTAAAGGGCTAAAGCCCTGGTTACAATTCTGATTGAACTGATTCTCCCCTGTCCTAAAGGACAGGGCAAATAACAGGAAGATGATGAGTTCATAAATGATTATCATTTTGA
>JAICPX010000286.1 GCA_025929635.1 Chitinophagaceae bacterium | reverse complement strand
ATTTTATGCAGTCACTTACGAAGGCTAAATACCTGAGTAAGAATATTTATCAGTATATGGACCAGGCAGAAGCAGATTCAATCGTAAGTTCTTTATTTGAGGCCAATGGCAACGTGGAAAGCATAATAAAGGACCGGCCGGCCGTAAAGCCTAATGTTATTGTTATTCTCTGGGAAAGTTTTACTGAAAAAGTAGTAAACATAAGCTCGGGCGGTAAACGGGTGATAAAATATTTTCCCGAACTTATGAAGGAAGGAATTTATTTCAGCAATTGCTATTCTTCGGGTGATCGAACCGACAAAGGGATCAGCGCTGTGCTAAGCAGTTACCCCGCCCTTCCAAAAGAATCGATCATTAACTATAGTAAGAAGACCAGCAAACTTCCCGGGCTTGGAAATATTTTTTTAAAGCAAGGATATCATACAAGTTTTTATTACGGTGGCGAATCTGAATTCATGAATATCAAAAGCTATATTAGTGCGCAACAGTTTCAGCAGCTGATCACGAAGGAAGATTTTGCTTCAACTGATATGAATTCCAAATGGGGGGCCCATGATGAGGTGGTGATGAAAAGAGTATTGGGTGAACTTTCAAAAATTAAAGAACCCTATTTTGCAACATGGCTTACCCTTAGCAGTCACGAGCCGTTTGAAACACCGGTACCAAAAGTTTTTAAGGGAAATGATAAGGAAACAAAATTTTTAAACTCACTTAATTATACCGATTCTGTTATTTATACCTTCATAAATGAACTTAAGAAATTACCATCATGGCAAAATACGATTGTCATCATTTCCGCAGATCACGGCCATTATCTGCCAATAACCGGCAAACGGGCCGACGATTACAGAATTCCTGTGCTTTGGCTTGGCGGTGCATTGAAAAGACAAAACTTTGTTGTTGAAAAAGTCGTTAATCAACTTGACATGGCGGGTAGTTTAATTCAACAACTTCATCTCGATTCGAATCGGTTTATATTTAGTAAAGATGTTTTTGATTCCACGTCAAAACATTGGGCTTTTTTCACCTACAATGACGGAATAGGTTTTGTTACCGACACTAGCCGCTTGCTTTTTGACAATGCAGGGAAACGAACGGTGTTTGAAGAAGGCAAAACAAATGCTGAACATGAGAAAACCGCAAAGGCTTTGATGCAAAAAATATATAGTGATTTCCTAAATCGATGAGCTAGAACTTGTCATCCAATGCCATCGTTTCTTCTTTTTCTCCAAACACGTACCGGTTAAACCATTGCCAGTTGTGCCAAACTGCTGCCAATCGTTCTTTTGGTTTGTTAATGCCGTGTCCAAAACCCTTGTAAACGATCAGCTTTGACGGAATGCTCCTGTCCTGCAAACCACGATAAAGTTCATATGCATTTGGAATAGGTACACGTCTATCAAACTCGCCATGCTGGATCAGGGTTGGGGTGCTCGCTTTATTAATATTGGTCATCGGCGAAGTTTTTAAATAGATGTCCATATCATTCCAGGGCGTTGCCTGCAGGTATTGACGCGTAAATGGCGTGATATCAGTATTTACATAATAGGTGACCCAGTTAGAAATGCCCGCGCCGACTGAGATTGCTTTGAACATATTTGTATTGGTGGTAAGGAAGGCTGAAATATATCCGCCCTGGCTCCAACCCATACAACCCATTCGGGAAGTATCGATCATATTCTTGCTTGCCAGGTATTCAACACCGCTTACAACATCCCACATATCGCCTACACCGAGGTTACGAACATTCAAGGCACGAAACGTTGCACCATAACCAGCACTGCCACGATAGTTAACACGTAAAACGAGAGCTCCCTTTTCTACCCATTGCATGACGGGATAAACATAGGCGGGTGTTGGCTCGGGAAGATCAATGCCTGTTGGTCCGCCATGAATTAACACTAACAACGGGTATTTTTTTTTCGGATCATAGTTTCTGGGCTTTAATAATACGCCTTCAATCCCTGCACCATCTTTACTCTTCCATTGGATCACTTCATTTAACGGCGTATTCCAATCTTTGATCTGCGCCGAACTATTAGTGATCTGTTTCATTGGCTGTTTCAAACGCCATGAAAAGATCTCATTGAGCCCGCTATAATTCCTTCCTGAAACTGCGATAACATCTGAATTTTTACTGAATACAATTCCACCTGGAAGGTCCAAAGGAATTGGAATGTTCTCAGTAGCTCCTGTTTTGGGGTTTACCTGGTACAGTTTGTATTTAGTTTTATCAAAAGCGCCTAAAAATAAACCTGACTTATTCCAATCATATACTGATTTGTTTTCATCAATGTCTTTAGCGATCTCTAAACTTGATTTTGTTACCACGTCATAAATAAATAGCCTGTTATTTTTGTAGAAATTGGAAATAGAATCATCAATCAGACTTGAATAGACAAAAGCTTTTCCATCCGGACTCCATGTGCTAAAGAAATCGCCTACCGGGTTACTGATCACAGTGGTCATCTTTTTTGTAGCCACATCGATCAATACAATATCGGAGGTGATGCCAGAATTGATCAGCGGATTGATTGACCGGTTAAATGCGATCTGTTTTCCATCACGGCTCCAATAAAAACCACCGACATTGAAATCACCTTCTGTTAACGGTTTGGCAACAGGTAAGGACACGCAATCGGCAGTTTTGTTTACACTGTCTTTTGATGAATAGCAGGGCAACTGGCCCGCCATAACTATTGAATCGTAATTAAAATTCAATATCCACAGATGGTTTTGTTGATACTCTTCACCTTCAATACCAAAGGCACCATATCGCTCCTCTTTGGTTTTGTCCTTTTTTGACTTTGGTTGTGACTTGCTATATACGATTTTGGTGCCGTCGGGACTCCACGCATAATTGTTGATTCCATCTTCATCTTTTGTAATCTGCATGGCTTCACCCCCTGACACAGCGATAAGATAGATCTGGCGTTTATCGCCACGGTCGGCGATAAAGCTTACCCATTTCCCATCGGGGGTGAACATTGCATTACCGGTGCTGTTCTTATTGGTACGTGTCAGTTGCACCGGTGCCTCATTTTCTTTGACCATCCAAAGCTCATTGTCGTATGTATTGTTCGCCCAATCAGTGGTTGTTACACTGTAAACGATCACTTTACCATCGGGTGAAATCAGCGGCCCCCCGACGCCTTTCAGGCTGATCCATTTTTCAAATGAAATTGAGGCTCCCTTTTGCCCAAAAAAACTGAGCGATGAAAGCAGCAAAAACGCAACAAATATGTTTCTCATAAAATAGTTATTAGAATTCGATCAAAAATTATTTTGCTTTATTCAAGGCATCTTTAAAAGCATCAATAATATATTTTGGTTCACGGTAAAGTAAAGTCTCATTGACAGTGATCCTGGCTATGCCACCGGCATTTGGACGACTGATCCTGATCATGTACTCTTTTGCGAGGTGATCGCCAAATTTTTGCACATTCATATTAATGGGTACTTGCAGTTCATAAATATTAGTACCATTGTCCAAGGCCGTAATTTTCAGACCCTGAATTTGGTTCAGTGTGTTAAATATTTCTTTTGATCTCCTGATCGCTTCCTTTAATGTTTCTTCAATTGTGTCTAATTTATAGGAAGCCATTGCGCCATTTAGCCAGTTGCCAAACATACTGCCGCCATGAATTTTTATCATGTGCGGCATTTTTTCGATAACGGATTTTTGACCACATAAAATGGCGCCGCCACTTGCACCCAGGTATTTATATAATGAAATATATACTGTGTCAAAATAGCTTGAATATTCCCTGATTGAAATGCCGGACCATGCTGATGCCATATGCAATCTAGCGCCATCCAGATGAAGTTTGAGATTTTTGCTTCGGCAATATTCACTTATCTTCTTTATCTCTCCGATCGGGATCATTCTCCCATCAGTACGCCGGACCGGGTTTTCAATCGAAACACAACCAATGCCACTTTTAAATACTTCTTCGTTGTCTAAATTCTCAATAGCTCTCTTTAATTCCTCTGCTGTAAAATAAGTTTGATTTTTTGCCAATGGTATTAATCGTTTATTAAAGACGGATTGTGCGGCATCGGCTTCATCACGATAAACATGGCTGGTATCCTGCACATAGACTTTTGTGTTCTCACCGCTGAGCATTGCGATGGCGAATTGATTCGCCATTGTCCCGCTGGGCATGAAGATGGCTTTTTCTTTTCCGGTTATTGTTTCAAATTTTTTTTCCAGTTCTTCGATAGCGCCACCAGCCCCATAGCGATCAACCTTAAGCGGCTGTTTATTATTTGCTGCCTGTAATTGTTCCAAATAAGACAAGCCATCGTACATTTCTCCATCACCGTAGAATTTTACGATGGATTCGTTTGGCGGCATTTCCGGGCTCGTGATGTGGCTTAGGGCCGGAATGGTTGGGAGGGCGGCCGGTAGCAGCGTGAGACCGGCTCCTTTAATAAAATTTCTCCTGTTAAATGCTTTCATGACTTAGCGTTTTGGCCTGCCAAATTACGAAGATTGGAAGGATCAATGCGTTTGGTATTAAGCAATTTATAAGCTAGCCACCCGCTATTGGTAAATCATGAAAACCGGTATTCCGCAAATTTGTTCGTAAACCTACCTTCCAAAATCGAGTACTACTTGGTATTGTGTAAAAAGAAGAAATGGATTTGTTTTGTCTCTGAATCACCGCACCACCATGCAATTAATGATGTACCTGGGAAATGATCACATTGAGTCTGTGAAACTGGACCCTGATAGAATTTCGAAACCTGGTTATCTTGGAACTTTCAAAAGAAATCTCAAGGTAAAATACAAAGATCTTATAAGCGAATATGGCTCATCGGCAGATTTCATCGTGGTCGGGGAGGTGAAAAAAGACTATTCAGAAAAAATAAATAACGTTGTTAGAAATAGTGAATAAAATTGTTATCATACGTTGCTGTTAACTTGTGAACCAACACCAGCGATCATAAAAAAACCTTCCGTTTGTGGAAGGTTTTTCTTTTTTATTTTGATCTGCCTCAGATTGTAGCCATTAACTACTGTAAATTTCTTTTGTAAATGGTTTTACCAATCTGATCAATTATTTCCGCCATACCAGTGACGTTAAGTACGCACAATGCTTCAACCCTTGATCGTAAACATTAACCCCTATTTCAAAACGGAGAGAGCCTGCATTGTTGACCACATTAAATAGATAATAAGAACCCGGTGTGTCTCTCAAAGACTTAACCACTTATGAGAATCTTAAACCTTACTACAACTATTCTGCTTTTTATTTTTCAACAGCAAAATTGTTGGCAGCACCTTTGCAGACAACCAGGTTCGTAGCTGGGACAGCGATGCAATTGTCTCAACAGCCACATTGCCGCAATGGAATGAGGGGCTACTCAACCTCAATCCGGAAACCTTGGGTGGTTTGATTTTTCTTCCGTGACCAGGCGATCCCGGTTTTACGATTTATAGTTTATATGATAAAAAATCCCGCTTATAAACGGGATCTTCTTGTCAAGGTTAGGCTTTCGTTCTGGAAATTCATCACACTTTGGCAAACTGCGATCGTATTACATTCAGTGCTCCACCGGCTTTAAACCATTCGATCTGTTGTTCATTGTAAGTGTGATTTGCAATTACCACATCAATGGTGCCATCTGAATGATGCAGCATTACTGTTAGTGGAACGCCCGGTGCAAAACTGGTGACTCCGAGAATATCAATAGTATCATCTTCCTGCACTTTATCGTAATCTTCTTTGTTAGCAAAAGTGAGTGCAAGCATTCCCTGTTTTTTCAAATTGGTTTCATGTATTCTTGCAAAACTTCTTACCAGGATAGCACGAACACCTAAATGACGAGGTTCCATCGCTGCATGTTCTCTTGATGAACCTTCGCCATAATTCTCATCTCCAACTACAACTGTTCCCACACCTGCTGCTTTATATGCTCTTTGTGTCAGGGGTACAGGGCCGTATTCTCCCGTAAGTTGATTTTGTACATAGTCAGTTTTATCATTAAAATAGTTGATGGCACCGATCAGCATGTTGTTTGAAATATTATCCAAATGGCCACGGAATTTTAGCCATGGGCCCGCCATACTGATGTGATCGGTTGTACACTTTCCTTTTGCTTTGATCAATAGGCGTAATCCTTTCAGGTCAACTCCTTCCCATGCAGAAAACGGCTCCAGCAACTGCAAT
>JAICPX010000250.1 GCA_025929635.1 Chitinophagaceae bacterium | reverse complement strand
TCTGCCGCCGGTAGAATTTGCATACCCTGTTTCCAACACAGCTCCTTCATCGATCAATTCATTCAAAACTCTTGCGGTAAGAGGAAGGCTCTTTTCGGTAAGCTCACTCAATTCCGTACAGGATAGTTCCTTGTTGAAATAAAGTTGTTTTATTACAGCCCTTTTGTAAGCAGTTTGTTTATCAAGCAAGCAGGATAAAATTTCGCCTAAGGTATGGGAACTTTTTAAAAAAAATGAAAAAGTTATTAATTTTTTTATAAAGTCCCACGATCATTTGTCAGCCATTCGATTAATTAATAAAAATTTCCAAATCCTGACGTGTTTGCGGGGCATAATTCAAGACCGATGTATGGAATTATGAATCTTTTAAATATCAATTTTGGGGATTACCTGATTGAGACGTTTCATTATTGATCTTACTTTCATATCGATCCTTCCACAAAATACATTTCTATCAATCCCTTGTTCTTTGCCGGCTGTTTGCCCCGGAAGCTGCACTTGAATTTATCTTTTATCAGTTCATAAGTGCTTTGAGAAATATTGATGCGGTTTGCCTCGCTGTTCTGCTCCAGTCTCGCTGCGGTGTTTACCGTATCACCCCATATATCATAAGCAAATTTCTTATTCCCCACCACACCAGCGACCAATGGTCCTGTATGTATGCCAATCCGGATATCAAAGAACCCTGTATCACTATTCAGCTTTTGCTCTTTAATTACCTCCAGTATTTCAATGGCAGCTTTTATCACATTCACTGCATTATGATCCTTTGTATCGGGCAAACCGCTAACACATAAATACGCATCGCCAATTGTTTTTATCTTTTCAATATTGTGACGGGAAATGATCTCATCAAATTTTTTGAAACATGAATCAATGATCGACACCAATTCTTCAGGAGAAAGTCTTTCACTTTTCAATGTAAAGTTTTCAAAATCGGTAAACATAACGGTGGCGACTTCATAGCTGCGGGGTGTTGTTCGGCCGGTTTGTTTCAACTCCTGTGCCACTACTTCAGGGAGGATATTTAATAACAGGTCGTCTGATTTCTTCTTTTCAATATAAAGCTCATTGGTTCTTGCTTCCACTTTGTTTTCAAGTTCATTATAAAAAACGGCATTTTCAATTGAGATCGCCATCTGGCTTGCCAACAGTTCGAGTAAGGCCACCCGGTTCTCCGCAAATGCCCCATAAGTAAGGTCGTTTGACAAGTAGATCACCGCCTGCACTCTTCCCATGTTCATCAACGGTATACACAAAATGGATTTACAATCATGACGCTGAATAAACTCATCATGTCCGAATAACTGGCTTTTTATTGCGTCATCGAGAATCACCGTCTCTTTTGTCAGGTACACATAGTTTAAAACTGATTCAGCCAATAACCCCGATTCATACACAGGCAATGATTGCAACACCTTTACTGAATCATGATTTGCCTTTATTTCCGCTTCAATACAACGTTCCCCATTTTTCTCCATGATCAAATAACCTGTTTGTGCGCCTGCACTTTCAGAAATTATCTGCATCATCTTCTTCAGCAACCTGGCCAAGACGATTTCTCCTGATATAGCAGCGGAGGCTTTTAGTACGGTATCCACATCAAGATTGGTCTTTCTTTCATGTGCTACGTCATCGGTTCCTTCCTTACGCCAAACGATTGGTTTGCCGGAATGAAGCTGCGTATAGCGCTTTTCCATTTGCTTCATCTTGGCATCCGCACCCCATCGTTTATATGTTCTGTAAGCATTTTGCAGGTAAAAATCTGCAAGCAGATCCTGCCTCGTATTTAAAAAGAACTGTCCTGCGCGTTCCCAACAAAATGCCAGGTCATTGACCATTCCATTTTCAGTAGCTGCCGTTAATGCTTTATCATAAAAGATCTTTGCCTGTTCCATTTCACCTTTCAAACAGTAATACTCAGCTTGTAACAGCAAACGCTTGTGCCGGTTATATTGCGGCGATACTTTTTCAAACTGCTTCAATGCCCGGATATCTTTCGCCACCTGTTTTAGGATCGGGCGCTTAACCGTGGAATTGACTGCCGAATCTGCAATGGCAAGCGAGCGGAAAAAATGAAACAGGGGATTCAGTGAAGTCCCTTTGACCGTTTCCTGGAATTTTCCGGCATTGAGCACATACTTTTTTGCGGCTTCAGAATTATTGAATAATAAAGCCAGCCATAATTTCAATATATAAAGATTCTGAAAATAGACTTCGTTCTCCTTTGTCGCCTCGCCAACATCCAAAACCGATTCGTCATAAAAGTAGCCCTGTAGCATATGAGGACTTGTTGTTTCATTTATCAAATTATCAATGGCCTGGCGAAACAGCCTTAGCCTCTTCAATGTGAGATCCTGTTTGAATTTCTCTATTTGCAGGTCAAGCGAAGCGGCTTTTTTTTCGAGTATATGTAACGATGCACCCGTAAGGAACATTTGATAAACTATGTTATGCGCAGCATAAGAGGCCCATTCATTATCACCATATTCAATTGATAACTTGAATGCCTTCTCAAGATCATTGTTTAATTCAGGCAATGGTTTTTTATAGTGATCAAGAAAGAGATTGCTTGTTGCAATAATAGAACCCATCACTTCTTCTGCATTGATCTTACGGGCAAGTTGCAAAGCGATCTCCCCCATATGACTTCCCTTTTCAATTTGATCAAGGTAGGCACTTAATATATATCCGTATGCAGCAAAGCTAAATGGTGATTTAAGGGATAACCCATGCTTTACAGTCATACTTACCATCTTGAATACAAGCAGCGGCACAAGGTTGGGTATGGCGAAATAGGCTGCCGAAGAGATCTCGGACATGATCCTCATCGCCGCCTTTTTCTGTTCATCTTTCATTTCAGGCAGCCGGTTAAAATACGCTGCTTTCTTGTTTCTGAGCAGCCATCTTGTCAACACAAGATCCAAAGCAACCGATAGTTTGCCCGGATTTTCAGGAAGTTTAATTCCGAGTTTTTTAAGAACTTCCAGTCCCAACTTTGTTGCCTCGATCAGTTTATTTTGAGCGATCAGCTTTTTTATCTCGATCTCATACCCTTTTACTGAATCGATCAAATTATTGCTATGCTGAGTTACTGACAACACATGCTTATCTACTTTCTCATATTCACCAGAGAGGTAAGCAGCCTCTGCAGCACTGATCGTCAGGTCAAATAAGAACTCATACGACTCTCTCCATTCGTTACTCAAGAACTGTATTCCTCTCTCAAAATATTGTAGTGCCTGCGGATAAGCCGTTGATGCCATCGCCTTTTTCCCTGCCTGCCTGTTCAGATCGGCAAGAAAAGTTTTCTCTTTCTGATCAGATAACCGGGATGCTCCAAGATTCCATTGGTTTACGATATCAAAAATCTTTTCCTGTTGTTCAACGGGTTTGTAATGTTCAGCTAACCTTTTGCCATTCAGCAAATGCAAAGAAGCTTTTTGTTTTTCAGGAATGAGCGAGTAAATGGCCTGTTGTACCCGGTCATGTGCAAATTTGTATTCATTACCTGCGGGGATCAGCAGGCCATCAGAAACAGCAATGTTAAGCCTTGCCTGCATTTGCTTTTCATCAATGGCTTTTACGATCGAAAGAACGTTTTTCTCAAACCTGTTCCCGATTGTTGATGCTACTTCAAGTAGCTCCAATGTGTCGGCAGGTAATCTTTGTACATAATCAGTCATCAGGTCAACCACATTACCTGAAACATTCATCTGCATGATAAGGTCTGCATTCCATAGCCATTGTTGTTTATCAAAATCAAACCAGAGAAACCTTTCGTCGTAGACCGATCTCAAAAATTGCCAGGTATAAAAGGCATTGCCTTTAGTTTTATTATAAATTATGTCCGTTAAAAAAGAATTGTTATTTAATTGGCTGCCAAGCGCACCCTGCACCAATGCATTCACATCATCAAGCGAAAGGTCATCCAGCTGCAATTCATCAAATAAAACATGTTCCTCACGCAATTCGCTTATTTTTTTTATCAACGGGTGGTTTTCATCCACTTCATTAATCCGGTAAGCGCCGATCAACATTGCATATTCAATGTCCCTGCTTTCTGCAATCAGTTTTATAAGACTTAAGGAAGATGCGTCAGCCCACTGCAGGTCATCAACAAAAATCACCAGCGGGTGGTCTTTGTCAGCAATAATTTTTATAAATCGTACAAACTCATAATTAAACCTGTTCTGCGCTTCAATGCCTTTCAGAAGCGGGATATCAGGTAATTTGCCGGTTAGCTCTTCAATAGCCGGAATAAACTCTGTGAGAATTTTTACAGAGCCGCCCATTGTATCCATTATTTTTTTCCGCCATCTTAACCGGTACGTATCTCCGCCGGCAAGTAACATCTGGATAAGCTCATTGAAAGCCTGGACGAACGTTGAGTAAGGAGTATCAGAACTGATCTGGTCAAATTTTCCCTTTATAAAAAAGCCATTTTTTTGCGATACCGGTTTGAGCAATGATTCGACGAGGGCAGATTTCCCACTGCCTGAATACCCGGAAATCAATAAAGTTGATTTCTTGCCTGCAACACAGTTACTAAAAAGCTCTTCGAGATAAGCGATCTCTTTTTCCCTGCCATAAAGTTTCCCCTGTATCAATAATTTACCTGAATAATCTTTTGCGCCTAATCGGAATTCATTGACCTGTGCTGTCGCTTCATATTGATGCAGGCATTTTTCAAGATCGGTCTTCACACCAAATGCTGACTGGTAACGATCTTCCGCATTTTTTGAAAGCAATGTCATTATGATATCGGAAATTGCCTGAGGAAGATCTTTATTAATATGTTTTGGCGATTCAGGCGTTTTGGCAACATGTGCATAGATCAATTCAAGAGGTTCCTCAGCTTCAAAAGGCACCTGCCCTGTGAACAACTGGTACAAGATCACGCCAAATGAATAAAGGTCAGCCCTGTTATCGATCGGCCTGTTGATACGACCCGTTTGCTCAGGCGCGATATATTTCAGGTGATCGATCTCTTTTTCATTTGTGAATTTGTGTGAATTGCCAAATCCATTCCCGACCACAGCAAATCCAAAATCAATGATTCGCGGCAGCCGGGTGTTACTTTCAATGATAATGTTGGATGGATGTAACTGGCCGTGCAGAATATTTTCTTTCTGTAGTTCATACAACGCCGATGCAATAGACACGGCTAGTGCCAGCTGTGTATGTAAACTCAATTGCTCCCTGGCTAAAAAATCAGAAAGATTTTTGCCTTCCACGTATTCTAAAACGAGCGCGGCATGCTCATCAAGCCTGTCTTTTCGCAGTGCTTTCCGAATGCTCCTGGCGTTGGTCTTTGAACAAATTTCAAATTCATTATCGAGTTGAGTGATCAGTTCGGGTGAAGGAAATTCTTCATTAATGACCTTTGTACACGTTTGCTGACCATTTTCTTTGGACCTGATAATTAAGGAATCAGCGCCATAATGAATAACGTTTGCATGATCAATATTCCTGATCATTGAATGGTGGTTAACCCGAAGAACCCCTTCGGAGAGATTATTTGTTGTAAGTTTAATCTTTTTTACTCAAAAAATGTAAATTAAAATCACAGGGTTTAACCTGTTTTTATTTTATATTGGTTTGTGTTTCCTCCCCTCTGCTAAATGGCGTTCGTACCCGATTGAATTACCACCTTAAGCTACCAAAATGCATGATTCATGATTAAGCAACGACCACTGATCCTGCTGACACCTGTAAAACCTGATAGATTAAATGCATTGATTGAATTGTTGAGCACGATAAAGACAGCAATGCAGGCAGGCACAGAATCCGAATTTAAGAAACTCAACACCGTTCATTATGCCAGGTGGGTGATACTGGACCGGGAATCATTTCGGGATGAGCCTGCTATCCCGGTCTCTGCACGACTCATATTTTCTTCGAACTATGATGGCAATGAAGATGATCATATTGAGGATGTCGTAACAGCTCTTGAAAAATATATTGACCAGGTATATGAATGCTGCGAAGGGTTTCCTGAACCGGGTATGCGGAGTAAAGAAAGCCGCAAAAACTATCTGAAACAATGGCGCATACAGACCAGCGCCTTTTACGTTGGTGCACCTGGCCGGTCTTTACAACAAATTGAACAGGAAAATAAATTGAGAAATCATATCTGGAACTATGTAACAAAAAATAATTGGGATGGCAAGTCGGCCCGTGAAATTCACCAGGCTATCCGAAACGAGGTAGATTCGAAACCGGGGTTCGCATGGTCAAAACAAAAAATAAAAGTGCCGGGCATACAATGGCTTCCACTGATTGGCTATGGTTTATTGATCATCGCTGTGCTGCCCTTCATGATCCTTTGGATACTGTATATTTTTTTATTTCATGAACTGAGAGATAAATACAAACCCACAACACCAAGTCAAATACCCGATAGCCTCGTAAGCAAATTGGAAAAAGACGAAGACCTGTTTCCTCAAAACCAATTTACCCAGGTAGTCGTTATGAAACCGGGGATCGTGAGACAGCTTAATTTCCGGATATGGATGTTAAGAACAAAAGTGCTTGCCAGCTACATGTTTGTGAAAGGAAAGTTGTTGAATATTCCAACAATACATTTTGCCCGTTGGGTACTGTTTGATAATAAAAAGCATGTCCTGTTCTTCAGCAATTTTGACGGAAGCTGGCAACAATACCTTGGTGATTTTATTGATCAGTCAGGATGGGGATTAAGTGG
>JAICPX010000175.1 GCA_025929635.1 Chitinophagaceae bacterium | reverse complement strand
CATGAATCTCTCTACTGCAAGATCAGCAAGCAGGGCAAAAGAGGTAGGGATACGCAAGGTTGTAGGTTCAGAAAAAAGATATTTGATCCGGCAATTTTTGATAGAATCAATTTTGACAACGATCCTTTCCACCGGTCTTGCGGTATTAATTGCATCACTCTGCTTATCATGGTTCAATAACTTATCTGCAAAAGAATTGCAGATTTCAGATCTCCTGCAACCAAATTATCTTTCAGTGCTTATTGCATTGCCGGTCATCGTTGGTTTCTTAGCGGGCATCTATCCTGCGTTTGTACTTTCTTCATTTAACCCGATTGTTGTTCTGAAAGGTAAACTGAGTGGAGGCTTGAGGAGAAGTAGCCTCAGGAACGCTTTAGTGGTGGGTCAATTTACCATGTCTATATTCCTGATCGCTGCAACAATAATCGTATTCCGGCAGCTGAATTATATCCAGACAAAAAAACTTGGTTTCAGTAAGGATCAAATGCTGATCGTAAACGGAACATCCGCTTTGGAAAATAATAAAGATGCTTTCAAAAATGAAGTATCAAAACTTCCCGGGGTAAAAAGTGCTACGTATGCCGGGTTTCTTCCTGTATCCGGCTATTCGAGGAACGATGTCAGTTTTTCCACAAGCGCTGCGATGACAGCGGAGAACAGTTTGAATATGCAGGTCTGGGATATTAGTCATGAGTATATCCCTGTAATGGAAATGGAAATTGTAAAAGGAAGAAATTTTTCAAAGGAATTTGGTACTGATTCAAATGCAACAATACTCAATGAAACAGCGGCGAAGCTTCTTGGCTGGGACAACCCGGTGGGAAAAAAGCTTTATACATTTTACCAGGACCGGATTGGATCACGGCTGATTGATCGCGAGGTGATAGGAGTTGTGAAAAACTTTCATTTTAATTCAATGAAGGAAAACATTGGCCCGCTTTGTTTCCGGCTGGCAGACAATTCATGGACAACTGCTTTTAAAGTAAATACTTCAGACATAAAGCAACTGGTAAGTAATGTCGAAGGTAAATGGAAAGCCATGGCGCCGGGAAAGCCGTTTAGTTACCAGTTCATGGATGAAGCATTTGACAATATGTACCGTATTGAGCAGCGCACGGGCAAATTGGGATTAACGCTTGCCATCATTGCGATCGTCATCGCATGTCTTGGATTATTTGGCCTGGCAACATACACAGCTGAACAGCGAATAAAAGAGATCGGTGTTCGCAAAGTACTGGGTGCGACAATCAGCAACATCGTATCCATGCTTTCAAAAGAGTTTATGATTTTGGTGCTTATCGCATCTGCATTGGCAATTCCATTAGCATGGTGGGCAATGAATAAATGGTTAGAGGATTTTGCTTATCGGATAAATGTTGGCTGGTGGATATTCTTTGCGGCTGGTGTAATTGCCTTGTTAATTGCGTTGATCACGGTTAGCTCACAAGCAATTAAGGCAGCAGTTGCGAATCCGGTGAAGTCTTTGCGGACCGAGTAAATTAATAATTATTAATTAATAATTATTAAAACAAACAGTATGATCAGAAACTATTTCAAAATAGCCTGGAGGAGTCTTCGAAAAAGCAAGATATATTCCTTTATAAATATCGCAGGGCTGTCTATTGGGATGACCGTATCAATTTTGATCGGACTGTGGATATACGATGAAGTTTCTTTCAATAAGAATTTCAAAAACCATGATCGCATTGCCCAGGTAGTTCAAAATGTAACCAACAATGGTGAAGTACAGACCTGGACAAGCGTTCCCTACCCACTTGCCGATGAATTACGCAAGAATTATGGAAGTGATTTTAAGCATATAGCGATGGCATATTATGTCGCCGAACATCTGCTGGCATTGGATGAAAAGAAATTGAAAAAGGAAGGCGGTTACTTCGAAAAAGATGCACCTGCGCTGTTTAGCCTTAAAATGGTCCGTGGTACCAATCGTCTCGATGATCCATCTTCATTATTATTATCGGAATCGGCTGCAAAAGCTTATTTCGGTAATGCGGACCCGATCAATAAGCTGATGAAGATAGATAATCAAATGAACGTAAAAGTAACAGGCGTATTTAAAGATCTTCCCCGTAACTCGGTTTATGCCAACCTTTCCTTTATGGCAACATGGGAAATGGTTTATAACAATACACAATGGATACGGACGATGGAGGATCCCTGGAGACCAAATGCTTTCACCTTATTTGTTCAATTGAATGATAATACCGATTTCGCTGCCGTTTCAGCGAAGATCAAAGATGCTAAGTTGAAAAAAGTAAGTGAACAGCTTGCTAAAAAGAAACCAGAACTTTTCCTGCACCCCATGAGCAACTGGCATTTACGTTCTGAGTTCAGGAACGGGGTAAATGTTGGTGGTGCAATTAAGTATGTGTGGATGTTCGGGATCATAGGTGTGTTCGTTTTGTTGTTGGCCTGTATAAATTTCATGAACTTAAGTACAGCAAGGAGTGAAAAAAGGGCAAAAGAAGTGGGTATTCGCAAAACAATGGGTTCGTTCCGCAAGCAATTGATCATTCAATTTTTTAGTGAGTCCTTCCTGACAGTTTTGTTTTCGTTTGTTCTATCCGTCCTGTTTGTGCAGTTATTACTGCCTTTCTTTAATAGTGTTGCAGATAAAGAAATGTCCATCCTGTGGGCCAATCCATATTTCTGGACGATAAGTTCAATATTTATCATTATCACCGCACTTGTTGCCGGAAGCTATCCTGCATTTTATCTTTCTTCATTCAGACCGGTAAAAGTTTTAAAAGGAACATTTAAAGCCGGGCGTTTTGCGGCGCTTCCAAGAAAAGCATTGGTTGTTGTTCAATTCACCGTTTCGGTTATACTTATCATTGGTACCATCATTGTTTACGAACAGATCCAGTTTGCAAAGAACCGCCCCGTGGGTTATTCAAGACAGGGATTGGTAAATCTTCCGCTTACCCCGGAAATTCATAAACATTTCGATGCTATAAAAACCGAGTTGACCGGGTCGGGTGCAATTGCTTCGATAGCACAAGCCGGCAGCCCGACCACCAGTACATGGTCAAGCTCCAGTGGCTTTAGCTGGAAAGGAAAGGATCCGGATCTTTCTATCGATTTTTCGAATGTTGGTGTTTCTTATGATTATGGAAAAACGATTGGCTGGCAGATCAAAGAAGGACGTGATTTCTCACGAGATTTTGCTACGGATACATCGGCCGTCATTTTGAACGAGGCTGCCGTGAATTTTATGCAATTGAAAAATCCGGTGGGCGAAACAATAAGCTGGTGGGGAACTCCGCTCACTGTTGTCGGCGTTATCCATAATATGGTGATGAACTCTCCTTATGATGAACCGCGTCCTACTGTATTTAATTTATCAATAGATGAACAAAGCATCACACTGGCCAAAATAAATCCTTCATCGAATATTAAAGATGCAGTGGCAAAGATCGAAACAGTTTTTAAAAAATTTGAAAAGGACCAGCTTTTTGATTTTCAGTTTGCCGATGATGAGTATGCGAAAAAATTCCAGGACGAAGAACGGATCGGCAAGCTTGCCGGCTTTTTTGCCATACTGGCAATCGCCATCTCCTGTCTTGGCTTGTTTGGTCTTTCGTCATTTGTAGCGGCGCAGCGTACAAAAGAGATCGGCGTAAGAAAAGTATTGGGCGCATCTGTACTCGGTGTCTGGAATTTATTATCAAAGGATTTTATAGCACTTGTGTTCATTTCGTTTTTAATCGCAGCACCTGTTGCTTGGTACATGATGAACAATTGGTTGCAGAATTATACTTACAGGATAACAATAAGCTGGGAAATATTTTTACTCGCCGGTGTGCTGGCGATAGCCATTGCATTGATCACGGTGAGTTTTCAATCGATAAAAGCGGCAGTTGCCAACCCGGTGGAGTCGTTGCGAACAGAGTAATCTCCGAACGTCACGAAGGACTCCTTTGGAGAGTCAGTCGGACAATAATTAATAGTTATTAATTAATAATTATTAGAGCAAACATTATGATCAGAAATTATTTCAAAATAGCCTGGAGAAATTTGTTGCAAAACAAAACCTTTTCCCTAATCAATATTTCCGGACTTGCACTTGGCATGACATGCAGCCTGCTCATCATGCTTTGGCTAAAAGATGAACTGAAGAAAGATAAGTTTCATGCCAACAGCAAGCGCTTGTACCGTGTAATGGAAAACCAGTATTACGTCGGTGATATTTCAACATTCGAATCGTCTCCTGGCATTTTAGCCGAAAACATCGTTAAGGACATTCCTGAGATTGAAATGGCCAGCCAGATTTTATGGGAAGAAGAACCGCTGTTTACAGTAGGAGATAAATTCGATAAGGAAAAAGGTCGGTTTGTCCAGAAAGACTTTTTGAAAATGTTCTCTTATAAACTGCAAAAAGGTGATCCGGCTACTGCGCTGGCAAGACCTGATGCAGTAGTGATCGCCAAAAGATTAGCCGATAAATATTTTAAAGGGGAAGAACCTATTGGTAAGATGATCAGGATCGATGGTAAAGAGAATGTGATCGTGACCGGTGTATTGGAAGAAATTCCTGAACTGTCTTCTTTAAAGTTTGATTTTTTGATGAGCTATGATATCTGGTTCAAAAAAAATGAGTGGGCTAAGGAGTGGGGTAATAACGGGCCAAGATGTTATGTGATGCTCAAAGAGAATACTTCAGTTGATCAGGTGAACGCTAAGATCAAGAATTATATCAAAACAAAAAACAAAGACAGCAATGTAGAATTGTTTCTTCAAAACTATGGTGATTCATACCTCTATTCTAAATGGGACAATGCCAAACAAGCCGGCGGACGTATAGAGTATGTAAGGACATTCTCTGTTGTTGCCATTGTTATCCTGTTGATCGCCTGTATCAATTTTATGAACCTGGCGACGGCACGTTCATTAAGACGGGCAAGAGAGATCGGTGTACGTAAAGTGGTGGGTGCCGGTAAAAGACAATTGGTTGCGCAGTTCATAGGCGAATCAATGTTTGTTTCCTTTCTTGCTATCCTGATCTCTTTATTGATCGTTGTATTGATCCTTCCTTCATTTAATGAATTAACGGAAAAACATTTAGCGATCGATCTCACCGATCCTTCATTCCTTTTGATCTTACTTGGTTTGACTGTGTTTACCGGGGTTATTTCCGGTTCATATCCTGCCTTATTCATGTCAACCTTAAAACCGATCGTTGTTTTAAAAGGGTTATTAAAGTTTAAAGCGGGTGCGACCTACTTCAGGAAAGGACTTGTTGTTTTCCAAT
Source organism: Chitinophagaceae bacterium (assembly GCA_025929635.1). Lineage (GTDB taxonomy): Bacteria > Bacteroidota > Bacteroidia > Chitinophagales > Chitinophagaceae > VBAS01. The sequence goes on along the minus strand of JAICPX010000175.1, from coordinate 3,467 downwards.
TTGCACTATCGATCATCCTGATCCTTGGAATGATCGTTGTTTATCGCCAGATAAATTACATCCATAATAAGAACCTGGGTTTTGGGAAAGAAGATCTCTTATACATTCCGCTCGAAGGCGGCTTGAGTAAAAACTATATGGCGTTCAAGGAAGAATTGCAAAGGAAACCAGGTATAAAAAATGTTACCAGTGCACAACACAACCCGCTCCAGGTGGGAAGTTCCACACAGGGGGTCCGGTGGCCGGGGAAAGACACTACTCAGCTCATTCTTTTTAGCAGCAATCCTGTTAACTACGATTATATAAAAACAATGGGAATCGAGTTGATTGCTGGTCGTGACTTTGATCCTTCTTATAGTTTGGATACAAACAATTACCTGATCAATGAAGCTGCAGCAAGAAAAATTGGCTATAAAGATCCTGTAGGTAAGGAGCTGACCATGTGGGGTGATAAAGGAACGGTCATTGGATTAATGAAAGATTTTCATCATAATTCATTACATGTACCAATAGAACCGCTGATACTCCGCTTGTATAAGCAAAGCTGGATAGGTGATGGTGGCTATTGGGGACATGTCATCATCAGGACTGAAAAAGGAAAAACAAGAGAGGCTTTAGCAAGTATGGAAACAACTTTCAAAAAATTCAACGCCGGGTTCCCGTTCAGATATTATTTTACCGATGATGAAATAATGAAGAACTATAAAGCAGAGCACACTGTCAGTAAATTGTCACGCTACTTTGCATTTCTTGCCATATTCATTTCCTGTTTAGGATTATTTGGTCTAGTCACATTTACTGCGGAACAAAAAACTAAAGAGATCGGAATTCGCAAAGTTTTGGGCGCATCAGTTTCGGGTATTGTAGGAATGTTGTCAAAGGATTTCCTGAAGCTTGTGCTTATCGCAACGGTTATTGCGTTCCCGGTTGCGTGGTGGATGATGCATAAATGGCTGATGGATTTTGAGTACCGTATTAATATCGGCTGGTGGGTGTTTGTTGTTGCCGGAATTGCCGCACTATTGATCGCGTTACTGACTATAAGTTTTCAATCTATTAAAGCGGCAATTGCTAACCCTGTCAGGTCGTTGCGAACTGAATAACCACCGAAGGTCACGAAGGACTCCTTTGGAGAGTCCTTCGGACAATAATTATTAATTAATAATTATTAATACAAATAGTATGTTCAGGAACTATATCAAAATAGCATGGAGAAATTTATTCAGGAATAAAGGATTCTCTGCAACGAACCTGCTGGGTCTTACCATCGGTATTACCTGCACGATATTAATTTCATTGTGGGTAAAAGACGAGCTTACCTATGATAGATTCCATGCGAACTATGAGACGATTTACAAAATTTATGCGAATCGTGATTTTAATAACCAGGTATTTACTGATGAGAATATGGTGCTTCCGCTGGCAAGCACGATCAAGAATTCCATTCCACAAATAAAGGAGGCCGTTGTTACAACACATCGACAGCCGCATATTTTGAATTATGGTGACATAAAACTGAAAAAAGAGGGTTACACAGCCAGTGATCGCTTCTTTGAGATGTTTACATGGAAGTTTATTAAGGGGAGTCCGTCAACAGCGCTGCCTGATGCCTATGCAATCGTTTTAACACAATCGACAGCGAAAGCGTTGTTTGGAGATGGTGATCCAATAAATAAAATTGTACGGGTAGATAATGAGTATGATGCAAAAGTCACCGCAATTGTAGCTGATCCGCCGGGCAATTCAACTCTCCAATTTGCTTTCATCAACAGCTTTAATTATGACAACGATTTCCTGAAACGTGCTATGACCAACTGGCAGAATTCCTCGTGGGATGTTTTTGTCCAGGTGAATCCGGGAACTGATATGAAACAATTGGATAAAGCAATTACTGATATTAAGTATAAAAATGACGCTGATGATAAGCGGATCAGCACTTATTTCACTTTTCCAATGAAGAAGTGGCGTTTGCAAAGTGAATTCAAAGATGGGAAAAATGTCGGTGGCATGATCGAGTATGTAAGGTTGTTCAGCATCATTGCTATTATCATTTTACTGATTGCCTGTGTCAACTTTATGAATCTTTCGACGGCTCGTTCCGAAAAAAGGGCAAGGGAGGTAGGTGTAAGAAAGACGTTGGGTTCAGGAAAACGACAACTTATTCTGCAATTTTTCTCTGAATCGATGATACTCGCGGCAATTGCTTTTATTCTTTCGATCATTGCTGCTTTTCTTATACTCCCGTCATTTAACAGTTTAGTCGCTAAAGATCTCACCCTTGAAATTACGCAGCCGTTGTTCTGGGGCGCTGCGCTACTATTGATTCTACTCACCGGGATTATAGCCGGAAGTTATCCCGCGCTGTATCTATCATCTTTCAATCCTGTAAAAGTTTTAAAAGGAACATTCCTGGCAGGAAAAAAGAGTGCATTGCCCAGGCACATACTGGTAGTGGGACAATTTGCAATTTCTATTCTTCTTATTTCTGCGACAATTATCATTTATCAACAGATACAGCACATTAAAAACAGGGATATAGGGTATGATCCGGACAATCTTATTATGATACCTGCATCGCAGGACACACAAAAAAATTTTTCGGTAATAAAGAATGAATTGATGCAGACAGGGGTTATCAGCGCAATAAACCGGTCTTTTTCTCCCATTACATCTATTTGGTGGAAAGCGCCTGCTCCTGACTGGGATGGCAAACCCGCAGGAGCTGAATTGATCGTCGCAAGCATGGCAACTGATATCGACTATACAAAAACAGTAGGGGTTAAGATCATTGAAGGAATGGATTTTACCGGCACCCCTGCCGATACATCAAATATGCTGATCAACCAGGCAGCGGTAAAGGCCATGCAATTAAAGAACCCGGTTGGCACACAACTAAGATATGGTTCTAATAAGTATACCGTGATAGGAGTTACCAATGATATTATAATGGAATCACCTTTTAAAGCGGTCGATCCTATGCTGGTGTATTTTGACCCGGGTAATGCAAATGCAATAAACATCAGGCTTAAAGACCAGGTAAGGCCTCAACAGGCTTTAAAGTCAATAGAAGCTATATTTAAGAAATATGACCCGGCCTATCCATTTGATTACAAATTTGTCGATGAAGAATTCAGCACGAAATTTTTGACAGAAGATCTTATCAGCAGGATCACAAACATATTTGCCGGTCTTGCCATCTTTATTTGTTGTATCGGACTGGCAGGACTTGCTTCATTTACCATTGAAAAACGTGTTCGTGAAATTGGAATCCGGAAAGTACTGGGTGCGACACTCCAGCAATTGCTGATGCTTATTTCCAAAGATTTTTTAAAGTTGGTAGTGATCGCGTTTGTTATCGCTACTCCGCTTGCATGGTGGTTTATGAATAACTGGCTGGAAAAATATCCTTACCGGGTTAATATCAGCATATGGTTATTTGGAGCGGTAGGTATTATTATTTTGTTGTT
>JAICPX010000089.1 GCA_025929635.1 Chitinophagaceae bacterium | reverse complement strand
GCTGTTAGCAAGGGTGAAATATTTCGGTTAAGTAATCGGAGGCAGACCCCCGGGGGTTGCTTTACTTTCCAAATTACGCCAATTATCTGAAGCTAAATTGGATAGGCGGCAGTTCTTTTATACCAGAAACTGCAGATGATAAGCAAGATTATCGAAGCAAGCAGGAGAGAGGGGGTTTGTAAAAGGATTTGCTGCGCGGGAAATATACTTGCTGCCGAACCAATTATTATCGCAGTTCCAAATGAGAGGGCAACTCCTTTTGATGTTTTACCTTTTAATGAATTGACCAGCAGGCTTGTGGTTGCGGGTATTCCCGATTGCAGCAAACCTATTCCAATACAAAACAGGATAAGCTCTTTTCTGAAAAAGCTAAGCAAAGCTGTTGCCAGTATCACCGAGCTGATCGCATACAATCGCCACCCGATCTTATCCGCAAGCCAGCCTCCGACTATTTTTCCGGCTGCTGCAGCCAACGCAATTGCGATCAACCATTCAAAATTATTTTCATGGATCATCTGGAAAACATTCCAGGTAACGGATCGAAGGGAAATGATAAGAAGCAATAATATCATAATGATATCATGTGTATCAAGAGAATATTTTTTTCCCGCCGTTTGTTCTTCATTTGTTCGGGCAACCGGCTTTATAAAACTTATTTTCATCAATCCCAACAGAAAAATGACCGCGACAGGCAAGACGATTGGAATAATATCAACCTGTTTCCAGGATAAGTATCCGCCGGCAACAAGTCCGGCAATACCCGGCGCCGCAAACAATCCGATATGGGTCGCCTTATTGTTTTCTGCACAATATGTCCCGCCCGCAACATGATAGATCGCCGACGCAACACCAGCCAATAAAATTGAAATGGAAGGTAAAAATAGAAAAACAGCCAAAGCAAGTACATTCAGTAAATATGAAAAGACCAGCAGCTTCTTTGTATCGTTGAATCTTTCCTTCAGGACTGCAATGGGGTATTGTCCTCCAAATGCAAGAATATTATAGATCGTTATCGCGAGCCCGGTCCTAAGCAGGTCATTATTATTCATTGCAAAAATTCCAATAAAATAACCTGCAACAAGATCATTTAATCCATGACCAAATGCCAGTATGATTATTTTTTTATTTCTCAACCCGTAATAACGAATCGGAATAAAATAAGCAATATATAACTGACAAGATTTACGGCAATTGCAGCCACCAATGTTCTTTTAACCGGTTTTTTCATGTTCAATAAATACAAAACGCCAAACTCAACAATTACCGTTATCAGGAAGATCAGGAAAAAATCAAGGTACGCGTTACTTGTAAAATCCAATCCATTACTTGCAACAGTGGTGATAAGATACCCGACAGCGAGAGAAGCAATATTGATGACAAAAGCAGCAAGAAAAGACTTTCCGGCACTATTATATTTTAATAATAAGAGCGTAACACCCTCGAGTAAGATAGCCACTATCATAAATATCACAAGGAAACCGATCACGAGGCCGACACCCCCGGCATCAAGCAAATACAAGTTCATGGTGGTTGTTTTGCTAAAGATAACAGAATTAAGGATAAAGAATTTCCAGAAACAGGAAGCTGACCCCGTGAGTACGGGACAGCAGCATTCATGAAAAAGGTTTACAACTTATTTTTGAACGATATGTTTTTTGGTAGTGGCGACGATTGCAATTAATTCATCCTGTTCCTTTTTGAAGACAATGAATTTATTTAAACTCGCTACCAAATGATTCACCGAAGCAGTCCAGTCGGCTTCGGTAATGCCAGGGCCTTTGTGTGTTGTTTTCATGTCACGGCCATTGTAAACACAGGGTCCCCGGTTGCCATGCAAAGCATATCAATGACATGTTGCCGTATTTTCTTTTTGGAGTCATCACGATGCCCGCTAAAAAAACTTTCAGTGTAGTTTTACAACCCTCTCCATGTTGTGGAGAGGGGCAGGGCGTGAGGTCAGGTCAGGCCAAAGAGATCTGCTGGTCATTTTTTTTCATTTCATAAAAAACAAAATAACCGGACGCAAATACAGAAACAACAAAGTAAGCCCCGGCAACATATTGATACCAGGGCCAATGCTGTGAAGAGAAAAACCAATCGCCATAGTAATAAAGAATGAACAAACCGATCAGTGATTTGATCAGTTCCAGGTAAAAAGCATAACGATTACCGTCCATCAGGTCCGTAAAAGCATAAATGGAGATGAAAATAAAGGCGCCATAGTAAAATATATGCGGCGAACCGATCTGCGCAATGAATGCAAAGAAATAAATAAGAAGAAAATAATTAAAGAACATCTGGGCCCAGTTCCAGGCAATAAAAGTTTTCGAGGCCGGGGTATCAAACTTTTTATAATTATGAATATCGGAAATATAATCAACCGGGTATTTTTCTTTTACATCGTCGGGACGCCAGCCTGTTGGCATAAACCAAATTCTAAACTTATCTCTTATTCTTTTTGTTCGCCAGGCATCTTTTATCAACAGCCAGAGATGAACAAAATTGATTTTTATCGGGTTCCATGTTTTTACAGGCCTGGTAACACCATATACAGGTTTTACATCATCAAGCTCTTGTTGAAATGTACCAAACAGTTTATCCCAGAAAATAAATATTTGGGATAGATTCTTGTCCATGTACTCTTTATTGATGGCATGATGCACCCGGTGATGCGAAGGTGTGACAATGATATGTTCCAGGAAACCCATCTTGCCGATCAATTGTGTATGATACCAGTATTGTAAAAAAAGATGAAGAGGCGCAACAATGCCGATCACTTCTTTTGGCACACCCAGTAAGGCGGCCGGGATAAGAAGAAATGTAAAAAAGTTTATAAAGTTTGAAATGGATTGCCGCAAGGCGCAGGACAGATTGAATTCTTCACTGCTGTGATGAATGATATGATAATTCCAGAAGAAATTTATTTTATGACACCAGCGATGCACCCAATAGCCCTGGAAATCGATAACAAGAAATGCAATGACGTAAGTGAGAACAGTAGCTTTTATATGGATGATGGCGATCTTATCAACCAGCCAGTTGTAAGTGACGATCGTAACACCAATGCCCAGCACATCTTTTACCACATTGGTCATACCGCTGCTAAAGCTTGAAACGCTATCAAGCCCCCGGATGACGTGAAGCCCCTTTCTCCATTCAACAATTTTTTCAACAAGGAAAAAGAATAAGAAGAAGGGTACCGCAATATTTAACAGTTTGCCGTAAGTCTCCATGCTAAAAAGTAAAACCAAAGATAATAACAAATCAAAAAAGTGAAACGGGGTTCGTTTTACTTTATACACGGGGGATTTGGACGGCTCATCTCTGGGCTGCTTTTTTCACAAAGTGGACGGACACATCCGAGCCTTTACCATAAAACTCTTCGATCTTTAAGCCAATTCCGAAGCGTTCGGCAATGATAAGGGTGGTTTCAAGGGCAACGACAAAGGACCTGTTTCTTGAAAGGTTTGTATTCTCCAAACGAAGAACAATTTCACCGCTTTGCAGGTAACAGATATGCAGGCAGTCATCCTGTGCAAGACTGACAATATTGTTAATAATATTGCCGATCACCAACGCAAGTTTATTTTCATTCATAGCCAGTTGCACATGGGATGAAATATCATTGATGATAAGATTGCGACGGGAAACACTTGTGGACAGAACCGTATTGATCAATTTATCGACCAGCGGTTTTATCCTGATGACGGGTTCGGCTTCAAATTTTCTTGTTGTGTTCGCAAGGGCTTCCATCCGCTCGGATGTGTTAGAAAAAAAACTGCCGTTTTCACGGTACATGCTGTTCAATGGATTGAGGTTGCGGGCTTGAATTGGTAGTTCATGGGTTTGGATAGTTTTCATAATTAGTCCGGCAGTTTTTTGTTATTACAAAATAAGTGCTGTGTTAAGCCTGTAACCAATAGTATTTTGATTAATCCGGAGTATGAATGAGACCGGTCATTATGTAGCATGATTACTACAATCCCGTTCATCCAAAAAATTAAATCGGTGAGAATTAATCAACAGTATTTTTCATCAAACACATGTTGTGTAACATTGCGTTGATTTACGAAGAGATTTTCCTAAGAAATTTTAATACAAAAAATCAGCCGCTATTTAATTTTGTCAGCATATTTTTTTTTGATCGCACCGGTCGCTGCTGTCTTCCACGCAGTAGCCAGTGCATCAAGGAACATGGATTTCCTGACCTTTTTCAAATTGATAAAAGTGGCTCCATATCTTCCCCAGCCACCGGGCACGGGGAAGATCACTTCTTTGTCATAAGCACAAAATACAGATTGATCAACCGGGGAAAGTTTTACCATCACATAATTCTTATCAGCATGAATGGTTGCAAATATTTTCTTGCCGATCCAGAATCCGGGAAGATGAAAATGAAATCTCTCAACTGTTTCAGGTAGTGCCAATGCAGCTTTCCTTGCCTGTTCGATAGTAATCATGTTATTGATCTTTCAATACAACTTTTAATACCTGCTCTCTTATTTTGGACATCGCTTTTGGTGTATTACAAAGAATAACATAGAAAATTTTTTTATCCGGTAGCCAGACATAATCAGCCCGGAAGCCGCCCTGGGAACCTGTGTGCCCGATCACGTTTTCATTATTTGATTTTGTAATGAACCAACTCAAACCAATAAATGACGGCACGCTGTCTTTCCAGTTGGAAAAGCCGGCAACAGTTCTTGATCTCTTTATCCAGGCACTGTCAAGAAAAACATTTTTTTGAATGGCTTGCTCATACTTCCAGAGTTCTTCTACACTGCTCCAGACACCGCCATTTCCTGAAGCAGCGAATGTTGGCTCCTCCCCATAATCCTGTTCATAATATTTCTTGCCGTCAAATAAATACCCATGAGAAACTCCTGATTGGGGATGGGGACCATCGGTAATGGTGGATGTTTCCATCCCGGAAGGTTTCATGATATTTTTTTGAATATAATCCTGCCACTTCATCCCGCTTACTTTTTCAATTATCAATGCAAGGGCATTAAAAGCAGGATTTGAATAATGGTATCTTTCCCCCGGCTCAAATTCGAGGCTATCGGCTTTTTTTATGGGCGCCCAATTCTCTTCGTCTTTTGCCGATAAATAAAATACACTGTCTTCCTGCACTTTCCTGATATCTGGCAAACCGGAGCTATGCGTCAGCAAGTGATATAACTTAACTTTTTTTGCGATCGAACTGTCTTTAAAATCGGGGAAGTATTTATAAATATCATCATCAAGTGATAGCTTATTCTCTTTCGCCAGCTGCAAAATTCCAAAAGCCACAAACGTTTTGCTGATGGAGCCCGTGTTGAAAAGGGTTGTAGTGGTGATCGGTTTTTTTGTATTGATATCTTCGATGCCAAAACCTTTCTCATAGATCACCTTTCCCTCTTCTGCAATCAATACAGCGCCGCCAGGTTCATCAGCCTTGAAAACCGAATCGAATATTGTATCAAACTCTTGTGAAATGGAAGAGGATCTTGTATTGCAACTGATGATCATTGCGGCGGCCACAAGAAACAAAACAATGCGCATATAAATGTTTTACTTCAACTAAAGTAAAACAAGTCTTTGAATACTGCGGGCAAAGAACGTCCTAATTTTTCTTCATATACAGAATTGCTTTTCCAAACAGCTCGCCATTTTTTTCTTCAAGTGTTTCAAGATAGACTTTGGTAATAACCGGGTTGTTATAATCAAGTTGCTTTTGCTTGAAATCCCAGAAGGAGAGATCAGTACCACCTCCGCTGTACCCACTGGCCTTTGTTCTAAAATGAATATGTTCACCTGACGGCGAATCATTATAACCTCTTGGATAAATTGTGATAAACCGGACAGCTCCTCTTTCATCGCTCCAGGCGCTACCATGAATTTTTGCTATACCCGTTTTCGAATCGTTCTCATAGTCGCCTTTGTGATTGGTGTGATAAGCAAAGATCTCGGCGTCTTTGATCGGCCGTTTTGTTGAAATATCCTTCACGGTAATGTCCAGCGTAAACTTTTTTCCCGGCTCCCCCGGTTTTGTCATTTTGACTTCCAAATTATGGTTGGTGACTTTTGCACTATCCTGGCAGGAAACGCCGGCAGGAATCAAAAACAGGCAGCTGATAAGAAACTTTTCCATAAATTTTTTTTATGGAATTAAATTACGGACAAGAGCAGCCTTTTTCCCGGATTATTACACTAATGGCTTGCCAGGCGTTATGAAAAACAATTATTAACGGATCATGCTACCCAGATCCAGCCATCAATTATCAATTTATTTTTATCCCTGATCTTGTTGCCAGCAAAAATAAAATGTCGACCTTCCATCGTAAATTACTGATCATGCCGGTGTCTTATATGGTATATGGTTCCTTTACATTACTTGCCATTGCGCTTCTTATTTATCTCTTTAGCCTGAGAAAGCGTCGTTGAAAGCTACGGGTAGTCAAGCCTGCAATGCATCTCATCAAAGTTTGTTGCCACAGGGCAGTTGATAGGTTTACCTTGTTCTGGATATTAAAATTATTAATCAATAAAATTTTTTGCCATGAAAATTAATCACATGAAAAAGGTCAATTATCAGCCACGTGTTGTACTTGGACTACTTATCCTGTTATGTACCGTATTGTTCTCATTTTCTTTTAAAGCTGCTGAAACAGTCTTCGGCGGGGAAGGCTTTGAAGTGTATTTAAACAACAAGCTTATTTTGCAGCAGTTTGGGAAGGAACTGAATACCGTTAAAATGATAAAGTTTGATCAACGGGCAACTAATGGAGAGCTGGCCATCAAGTATTATCATTGCGGGCAGCCGGGTAAAAGCAGGGTTGTTTCGATCAGGGATGAAAAAAATGTTGTTTTAAAACAATGGAAATTCAGTGATACAAAGGATGCTTCAAAGCTGTGCTGCAATATGAAGGATATCCTTGCCTTGCCAAAATTGAAAGAAGGTAAGAATGTCAACCTGTTTTATTCATCGAGCGAATTGCCAAATGGAAGAGTGCTGGCAATACTTAGTGCTGTAAACAGGAACAATGCTGCCCAACCCTGATTAAAATAAAATGTATAAGGGCTAAACCCTATCTGTTGTTGGTTTTCTCGTTTAACCCCAGCCTTTCCCGAAGGGATCTCTTCAGGAAAGGCTGGGGTTATTATAGTTAATAGCTATTAAACCGGGCTTTAGCCCGGGCAGCTGGTTATCAGTGACCGCATCAGCGATGGGATCATTGCCTGTCCCAGGTCTTAGTAATTGTCGCGGGCTGCCCATTGGGCAAACTAATAGCAAGGGTTGATTTGAATTGGATCGATGTCATCTGGATCACCCGTTCAGATTCGGGGCTTCCTCCCAGCGGAGTATAATTAAGAAACTTTGTGTCTATAATTTCCCACGATCCAATTTTCGTATTGCTGCAATCGAGTTTATAAGTACCGGTTTTGTCGCCGATAAATGTATAGAGGTTGTCTTTTTTACAGGCCGACCATGTTGCGTAGATATTTGTTTCAGTCGATCCATTACCATCATAGTCCCAGGCCACATCGGCTGTGACCGCGGTTACCTTCCATGTACCTACAAATTGTGAATCGGCATAACCCTGCGGATCATTGTTACGTTCGATCTTCAGATGATCATTACAAGAAGTAAATAGAATAAACAGGTATAGAATAAGGCGATTCATAAAGTTGACCGGGATAACAAATTTAAACAATCAGAACTCAAAAAGGGATAGTTGGGCCTTGTTTTCTTGTACTTTCTTTACAGCTTTTGCAGACCGGTACGTATAATTCCGTTCAATGTTAAATAATTCCGTTTCCTTATAACGAGAGGCGATCACAACTTTCACTCCATTTGCATGTTGTGAGAACATTTTGCTGACAATATCAGGATGATTATTATTCTGCGAAAGATGAGAAAGGATCAGCAATCGTAAATTCCCGGGTTTGTGTTTCAAAAAAAGTTCCAGCGCCTGGTCATTTGATAAATGACCTTTTCGTCCACTGATCCTTCTCTTTAAATGTACCGGGTATGAACCATTGGCAAGCATTTGCTCACAATAATTCGATTCAAGAAAAACGGCGTCGCAGAGTTTGAAATGTTTCGTTACATGTTTGCAGGCGTAACCAATATCGGTGATCACGCCAATATGCACGGCATTCCCCGAAATAATGAAACTATGAGGGTCTTCCGCGTCATGACTTTTCAGAAAGGGAATGACTGACAATTCCCCGATCGCAACCGGTAAACAATGAGCGAAGGAACAGACAAGTTCTTTCTGAAGTTCAAACCGGCAATGTTGTAAGGTAGTATTGGTGATATAAACCGGGAGACCGTATTTTTTTGATAAGACGGGCAGACCGGCAATATGGTCATCATGTTCATGAGAGATAAATATTGCCTTTACCCGGGAAATTTCAAGACCAAGTCTTTTCATTCGCTTTTCGGTCTCGCGGCAGGAAAGACCTGCGTCGATCAACACAGCATCTTTGTTATTCCCGATATAATAACAGTTAGCATTGCTGCCAGAGTTCAGTGAGGCGATCTGGAGTGACATTGGTGGTAAAAATAGGAATTACCAGTGGCAGATTTAAAAATGTAAATGGGGATTTATACCCCAAATCCGATTTTCCAGAGGGGAAACGAAATTTTTTTTAAAAATCTTATTCAGGTTTTTTTGCGGGTTTTCATTGGGAAAATAGCTGCCGACAATAGTATTGCCAATCGCACAAACGAAGAAGGATTCTCAGCAGGCGATCTGGTAACTGGCCCGCGTATGAAATCTTGCCGGGAAGATGCTCGCCACAATCAGTTAAAATGCAGTATGGGTAAGGGTTGTATTCGAAAAGGAATTTGCATCAGATGAAGATTCAAAGATGGGTTTCATCTCTGAAATCATGTTTTGTTTTTGCATTGGATAATTCAACCTGGAAAAGCAATACGCCATCATTTTTCATAGGGAAAAGCAGTGGTCACAAATCATTTTTCAGAGGGAAAATGTGAATAGAAAAAAGTTGGCGTCAATTTGGTGGAATGATAAAAACTATATATTTGATAACATTAATGATTTAACCCATTAATAATTTAAATCCAAAAAATCATGGCAACAAAGAAAAAAGCAGCTAAGAAAGCTGCGAAGAAACCAGCGAAGAAAGCGGCTCCTAAAAAAGCTGCGAAGAAGGCTGCTCCTAAAAAAGCCGCGAAGAAAGCTGCTCCTAAAAAAGCTGCGCCTAAAAAGAAATCTGCCCGTAAACCAAATGCTGCTTTCATGAAAGCGTTGACCCCAAGCTCAACATTGGCAGCAGTGATCGGTTCTAACCCGGTTCCACGTACAGAAGCAGTAAAAAAGATCTGGGATCATATTAAGAAAAATGGTCTCCAGGACAGCGCAAACAGACGCATGATCAATGCCGACGACAAATTAAGACCACTTTTTGGCAAAGATCAGATCTCTATGTTTGACCTTGCTAAGATCTTATCAAAGCATCTCAGCTAAGAAAAAATGTATTCAATCTAAAGCGGGCTCAGCAATGAAGCCCGTTTTTTATTGCGAACGGAGCGATGCCTGTCAGCCGGCAGGCAAGCAGTCACCTCCCATTAGTTAGTATGCAAAGCCTTCGAAATATTTTTAATAGCTGCGGGTTACATGTTCAACAATATGAATCCGTCCATGGCGGCGATATTAATGATGCTTATTGTTTGATAACAACCTCCGGTAAGCTTTTTCTAAAAGTCAATGACAGGAGTAAATACCCGGCCATGTTTGAAAAAGAGGCAAAAGGCCTGGAGCTGCTTCGAAACAACTCTTCGCTTGTTATTCCCGGGGTAATGATGCATGGAATCGCAGATGACAAACAATATCTCGTTCTCGAATGGCTGGAGAAAGGTGCTCCGCAAAAAGATATTTGGGAAAGATTCGGGCAAGCCTTAGCCATGTTGCATAAACAAACAAAGGAATATTTTGGTCTTGATGAGGATAATTATATTGGAAGTCTGAGACAACATAATGATCAGCATAATGACTGGCCTTCGTTTTATGCTAAATGCAGAATTATGCCCCTGGTAAAAATATTGGTTGATGAAGGCACTCTTTCTTTACAGGATATGGATACGGCCCATACGCTGTGCGATAAACTTAAATACATTTTCCCCGAAGAACCTGCGTCATTATTACATGGGGACCTATGGGCTGGTAATTATTCCGTTCATTCATCAGGATATGCGGCTATGTTTGATCCCGCGGTCTATTTTGGTCATCGCGAAATAGATATTGCTATGACAAGGTTATTTGGTGGTTTTGACCAAAGGTTTTATGATGCATATAATGAAACATATCCACTGGAAAAGGGCTGGCAACAAAGACTGTCCCTGTCACAGCTTTACCCTATACTCGTTCATGCGGTGTTATTTGGCGGGCATTATTGCTTCCAGGCGAGGGATGTAATGACACGATTTTCCTGAACGATTCCTAAACTTTCACAGTAGTAGTCATCTGTTCAGGAAGATCCTTGCGACGTTCATAAAACCCTTCGACCTGTATAGCAATTTCTTTGATCACCTCCCTGGCTGTGTCTAAATAACTATTGCCGCTACGATGGACCATTAGTGATTCTCCATATAGATGCAGTGTTATTTCACAGACATGATCGATGCCGTCACTGATATATTGATGACGTAAAACTACTTCTGCATCATCTATCTGGTTATCTCTGTGGTAAAATGCCATCAATTGGTCTTTTATGAAGGAAATGACATGTTCGGGCACTTCGCCTTGGGGAGTATAGAATTCGATAGTCATAAAATGGGTTTTTTGAATTGAACGCCGATCACGGGCAATTTACCCCGGGAACAATCAGCCGGTGATGAGTGTCCTCAAACAAGGAAATGATACAAGTCAGTATCAATTATCTGGTTTAAATGAAAAATTGACACTGGGAAACTGAATTTTTGCCCATCTGAAAATGGATGGCACAGAGTTTTGCCTTCGAAACTGAAAATTTTTCCGTTTTGGCTCAGGCGGCACAGTATTTCCTGTACCTTCGCCGTCCCAAATTTGTTTGGGACAATTCTTCTAAAAACTTTAAAAATCAATACAACTATGGCGAAGAAGCTAAGTGTAACACCCCTGCACGACAGGGTGATCGTAAAACCGGCTCCAGCGGAGGAGAAAACTGCCGGTGGCATCATTATTCCGGATACGGCCAAAGAGAAACCACAGCGTGGCGTGGTTATCGCTGCTGGTCCTGGTAAAAAAGATGAACCCATGTCAGTAAAAGCTGGCGACACGGTTCTTTATGGCAAATATGCCGGTACCGAGATCCAGATCGATAGTGACGATCTGCTGATCATGAGAGAGAGTGATATATTGGCGATAGTGTAAACCGATGTCTGATGTCTGAAGTCAGCTGTCGGATTCGTTCCGACCTCAGACCTCCGGCTTCATACTTCAATTAATTTTTTAAAATTTACAAACTAAAATAAAATGGCAAAACAACTTTTCTTTAATACAGATGCCCGCAATAAGATGAAAAAGGGTGTTGATATACTTTCAAATGCTGTGAAAGTAACCCTTGGGCCAAAAGGACGCAACGTTGTTCTTGAGAAAAAATTCGGTGCACCCGGTATAACAAAAGATGGTGTTACAGTAGCAAAGGAAATTGAGCTCGAAGATCCAATTGAGAACATGGGTGCCCAGATGGTAAAAGAAGTAGCCAGCAAGACTGCTGATGTAGCCGGTGATGGTACTACTACGGCAACGGTGCTTGCTCAATCCATCATTACAGAAGGGTTGAAAAACGTGGCTGCCGGCGCAAACCCGATGGACCTCAAACGTGGTATTGAAAAAGCCGTAAAAGCTGTAGTTGAAAATCTTGCTGCACAATCACAGAAGGTAGGCAATGACAGTAAGAAGATCGAGCAGGTTGCTTCAATTTCTGCAAACAATGATGCTGAAATTGGAAAGCTGATCGCCGAAGCAATGAGTAAAGTAACTAAAGATGGAGTCATCACTGTTGAAGAAGCTCGTGGTATTGAAACAGGCATTGAAGTAGTTGAAGGTATGCAGTTCGATCGTGGTTACATCTCCCCCTATTTTGTGACTAACAGCGAGAAGATGGAAGTCGAGCTCGAGAATCCTTATATCATGATCTATGATAAGAAGGTGAGCAATATGAAGGATATTCTTCATATCCTGGAGAAAGTTGCTCAGCAAGGCGCTCCATTAGTGATCATTTCTGAAGATCTCGAAGGTGAAGCATTGGCTACATTGGTGGTAAACAAACTTCGCGGTACATTGAAAGTTGCAGCAGTTAAAGCTCCTGGCTTTGGCGATCGCAGAAAAGAAATGTTACAGGATATCGCTATCCTGACTGCAGGTCTTGTTATCAGCGAAGAGCAAGGTTATAAACTGGAGAATGCTGATCTTTCCTACCTCGGTAAAGCTGAAAGAGTGGTTATTGACAAGGACAATACAACTGTCGTTGGTGGCAAGGGAAAGAAAGCTGACATCACCGCACGCATCAACCAGATCAAAGCGCAGATCGAAACAACAACTTCTGACTACGATAAAGAAAAATTGCAGGAGCGTCTTGCTAAACTAAGCGGTGGGGTTGCTGTATTGCAGGTGGG
>JAICPX010000203.1 GCA_025929635.1 Chitinophagaceae bacterium | reverse complement strand
ATTATTTATTCACTAATCACATTCACTTGCTTCCTGCATCGTAATCTCGCAGTCTCAATGACGGATGATCATTCACAACCTTAATCATCCAATTTCAACACTGCCAGGAAAGCCTCCTGCGGCACTTCAACCGTTCCGATTTGACGCATTCGTTTCTTTCCTTCCTTTTGTTTCTCCAGGAGTTTACGTTTACGACTTATATCACCGCCATAACATTTAGCAGTTACATCTTTTCTCATCGCAGAAATATTTTCTCTTGCAATGATCTTTGCGCCAATTGCTGCCTGTATACTTATCTGGAATTGCTGCCGGGGCACCAGCTCCTTTAACTTTTCACAAAGCTTTCTTCCGAAATCCTGTGCCCGGCTACGGTGTATCAAAGCACTCAACGCATCTACTTTATCACCATTCAGGAGTATATCCATTTTCACAATATCGCTTTCACGATAACCAATGGGATGGTAATCGAACGACGCATAACCACGGGTTTGTGATTTCAGCTTATCATAAAAATCAAAAACGATCTCGGTTAATGGCATTTCAAACAAAAGCTCGACTCTTGTTTGCGTGAGGTAATGCTGGTTGATAAGAATTCCCCTTTTACCCAGGCACAAGGTCATGATATTGCCGATATATTCGGGTTTGGAAATTATCTGCGCCTTGATAAATGGTTCTTCAATTCTTTCCGTCTTTACAGGGTCGGGAAATTCAGTAGGATTATTTACAGTTACCTGCTGACCATTTGTCGTATAAGCAACAAAGCCAACGTTTGGGACCGTGGTTATCACGGTTTGATCAAATTCTCTTTCCAAACGTTCCTGTATGATCTCCATGTGCAGCAATCCTAAAAAGCCGCAACGAAAACCAAAACCAAGTGCCTGTGAAGTTTCCAATTCATAAGTCAGGGAAGCATCATTGAGCTGTAATTTATCCATACAGTCACGCAGCTCTTCGAAATCATCAGTATCAACCGGGAAAATTCCCGCAAACACCATCGGCTTTACATCTTCAAAACCCTGTACCATTTGTGGATCAGGATTTGACGCCAGCGTAATCGTATCTCCCACTTTTACTTCCTTAGCGATTTTGATGCCGGTAATGATATAACCAACATCGCCGCAATTCACTTCAGGTCGTTCAGACATTTTCAATTTTAGAATCCCCACTTCATCAGCTTCATATTCCTGGTCGGTGGAAACAAATTTTACTTTGTCGCCTTTCCTGATCCTGCCATTTAGAATGCGGTAGTAAACGATGATGCCGCGGAATGAATTAAACACACTGTCAAAGATCAAAGCCTGCAGGGGTGCGTCAGGATCACCTTGAGGCGCAGGTATCCGACTAACAATGGCATCCAGTATTTCCGGTACGCCCAATCCGGTTCGGGCACTCGCCAGTAAAATATCATCCGGCTTGCATCCAACAAGATCGATGATCTGGTCTCTGACTTCATCCACCATCGCGCCGTCCATATCGATCTTATTGATAACAGGAATGATCTCAAGGTCATTTTCAATAGCGAGGTATAAGTTACTGATAGTCTGCGCCTGGATACCCTGGGTAGCATCCACTAAGAGCAGGCATCCCTCACAGGCTGCCAGGGCCCTGCTCACTTCATAGCTAAAGTCCACATGACCGGGAGTATCGATCAGGTTGAGGATATATTCTTTGCCGTCCGAGTGTTTATAGTTGATCTGAATTGCATGGCTCTTGATGGTGATCCCTTTCTCTCTTTCAAGGTCCATATCGTCAAGCACCTGGTCCATCATATCCCTGTCGCTGATGGTCCCTGTGCTTTGTAAAAGACGGTCAGCCAGCGTGGATTTGCCATGGTCAATATGAGCAATAATGCAAAAATTACGGATGTTCTTCATGTACGATTTACCCCTATTTTTCGAGGTGGCGAAGGTAGCGAAAAGCGGCGAGAGAGAAGGGATTATGTAGCTGGCTTTTGAGCTTTGATCGATGTCCGGTTTCGACGAACTGATCTGTTTAAAGTAGCTCTATTCAACATTGTAAGGACGCGTAAAAACTCACTTTGCAAAGGATATTGATGGTATCACTTGTGTCCTGAGTGTGTGACTCAAGACATCAGAAAAAGGCTGTTCAATTACAAATCTCAGCTAAATTAGAGCTTGTCACGCAGAAGCGTAAAAATCTTAAAGCTTACCCTAAATAACCCATCACTTTTGCATTTTATTGATTCATAAATCAATTATCTTGTGCTGCTTAATAATCAACAATATAATTAATGAAACACTTATTTCCTGCATACCTTGTTTTTATCTTTTTTGTTTCCTGCAAAAGTAAAACTGAAAATAACCAGGCTCCTGTGGTTTTACCTACAGCTAGTACAATTTCGCCAGGTAGTAATGATAGTTCGGCTAAATTAAGTAACACTGCGGGGCTGACATTAAATCCAGAGCACGGTAAACCGGGACATCGTTGTGATCTTGCCGTGGGCGCGCCATTAAATCCTCCTGCCGCCACTAGCAGTGCTCAAACAACTGTTGCTTCGAATCCGACTATAGTTCCGGTAAATACGCCGAAAATAGAGGCGAAGCCAGAAGCTGCTACTGCAACGCTGAATCCAAAACATGGCGAACCGGGTCATCGCTGCGATATTGCTGTTGGCGCACCGCTTAACAGTAAGCCAACTCAATAAGCGTTCAGGCATCTTACAAAGCATACCACCAACAATCCATTAAGGCATTGTAAAATATGTTTGAGGAAACACCCTGATGACCTTTACAAATCGAGCCTCGTAGTATCCTTTTAAAGGAGATATTGTGACGCCATATGCTTTACCAGAAGTAGAATGGAGAAAAAGTAAATTACCATGTTCATTGCTTTCTACAATTCCCATATGTCCAACAATTCTTATTGTACTATCAGTGCCCGTAAACAAAATAAGATCTCCGGGGCTGGCAACTTCTTTTGGAATTTCAATCCCAACATTTGTAAAATCTACAGAGGACCTGGGCACTGCAATATTGAAATGATTAAATACATAAGTGATAAAGCCGGAACAATCAAAGCCCTTAGCCGGATCCGAAGAGGAATACAGGTACGGCGTACCCACCAATGATTTACCAAATGCAACAAGGCTATCCGGTATAATAAAGCCCGTGTTGATATCCTCTACCTGTTCATAAATCAATGGATCCGGAAGCGCTACTATCGATATGTTGGAATCAGCAATATGAGTTGAATCAATTTCATTCGTTACAACTGGTGGCTCTTCAAAACTGATCTTACTTTTTTCCTTACAGCCGGCCACCAACAACACGGAAACAAATAAGATAATATGAAAACGAACCGATGCCATCGATTTAGGAGGTAAAAAATCATGCCGCTCTCATATAGCAATAAATCATTCAGCAAATGCGCGGTAAATGTGAAGATTCATCTGGCCATTATAGTCTCTTGATTGTTTCTGATTTTCATGCAGTGGCACTCTGTCTGGTCCGATAAATTAGCAGAATAATTTGAATGGCGATTAATATTCTGATCATTCACCTTACTTCCCCTCCCATGATCCATATAGAATTTTTTTGCCAGGCAGGTGATTATTCTCTTTTAAAGCAGTAATTATTTGCCCGCGGTGATGAGCTTCGTGTGCAGTCAAATAACCCCGAAAAGCTTTAAACATTATTGCTTCACCACCAGCAGCGACTGGGTCGTATATGGTAGCGCCATCAATCCCTGATCAAAGGGCTTAGAACTTCGTCATCATGTTCCGGTTAATGCATAAACCATCGCATCACAAGATTTGACACAACCTGGAATACAGTGTACCCGGCAACAATACTTACAATACATTTTATGATGACCCACCATGCCTTTTTATCACGAAAAAAATTAAGGTACGTCCAGATATTATAACTAACCAGGAACAACACCTCGATTAATGATATAATATTATTGGGTAGGAAATATGAAAGCAGGTTTATTGGCACAATAAACACAGACGTAAATCCAAGCATGTAGACATTCATAACCAGCGCTTCGGCATAATTGAAGCGCGGGCTCCGGAATAAAAGAAATGTGCTTAGTGCATATGCTGGCAACATGGCCGCATTCACAAAGAAAAAGTAATGTTTGTAAAAATATTGATCTGTCTGATCCGGAGCATGCCGGTAAATAAGGTACAACCCCAATGCACAAACTGTTCCCGAAATAGCAAAGAGAGGAAAGGGTTTCTGATAACGCAACCTGATGCCGGATAAATAACTTTTCTGCATCAGGCCAGGATGGCGACCAAGCTCTATCAGTGTATATAAGAATCCCCTTTCGAGGTGCCAGAAAGTATGAGCGACTTCATGAATCAAATGATGAACGCTGATACGCGTTGCCTGGAGAGCTTGCCCACATTGCGGACAATAAACCTGGTCACCTTGGGCACCACAGTTCTGGCAAACGATCATTTTTAGGTTTGTACAAGAAAGGTACTGCAATTAAGAGCGGGGCTGACTTATTTTTTGCCTCAATGCCTTCTACCATTTCGATCTTTAATGGAACAAATACATGTTTTAATGAACTTTTATTTTTTATCCTTATTCTCCTTACGCAATCTTCGTAGTTCTTTTATTATCCAGATTATAAGCGGAATTGTTACGGCGGCGACGAAGAAAATGATGATATAGCTTAACCAGGGTTTTAGATAAGGCGAACTGCCAATAAAATAACCGGTCAATACAAAACTCAATACCCAAACTGCAGAACCGGCTGTTGTAAGTAAAATAAATCGGCGAAATTTCAGCCCGACCATTCCTGCTACTATAGATGCAAATGTACGGATGACCGGGAGGTACAAACCGACGGTGAGTGCGAGCCACCCATACTTTTTATAAAACGATTCGGCCGTAGTAAGATGCTTTTTCTTAAAAAATCGCGAGTCCCTTCTCTTATATAACAACGGGCCGGTCTTCCATCCGAACCAGTAACCTGTGAGATTTCCTGCGATGGCAGCAGTGATCAATAAAATACAAACTGTGAAAATATCATAGTGCAGAACGCCTGAAGCGGTAAATAGCCCGGCAGTGAATAAAATTGCGCCTGCCGGCACAAAGAAACAGAAGAACAAACCCGTACTGCCATAGACCAAAAGAAAAACAGCCAACAAACCTCCATACCGGATCAGTGATTCGATATCGAAAATCGATAAGAGATCATTGACACCAGGCATAAATCGATTCCTTATCATTGATGCATCTCCTATTCATAAAGATACTCTTATCTGCCTGTCGTCATTGCCCCGTATATGAATAAATAAAGCCAGGTTAATATGCCTGGCTTTATTCCGCCGAATTATGCATCTCCATAAGGATTATTCGCTTTCAGTTTCCTGTTCTGCTTTCCAATTAATATTGTTTTCTGCTATTTCCGTAAGTAATTCATCTGTTTCTTTTTCTTCCCCGAGTGTTTCGTTTAAAAGGTCTGCTGCCTCATCAAGACCCATCGTGGTAGCAAGTTGCGCGAGACCGCCGTAGGTTGCTATTTCATAATGTTCCACTTTTTGAGCGGCTATTATGATCCCAACATCACGTGTCATGCTGCCCTCTTCTGTTTCTTCTATTACGGATTCACCTTCTTTGATCAATCCTTCCATCGCGTCGCATTTCTTTGCCTGTGCTTTTTTACCAATCAATTCAAACACCTGCTCGAGACGGCCTACCTGTGTTTCTGTTTGGGCCAGGTGTTCTTCAATCGCGTTCTTTAATTCCTCCGTAGTAGCTGCTTCCTGCATTTTAGGCAATGCCTTTACCAAGCTTTTTTCAGCCCAATAAATGTCTTTCAATGAATCTTCAAAGAATTTTTGAAGTTGTGAATTTGGTTCCTGCGCAGTTGCTTTGGCATTTCTTGAGTTACCATTTGAAGCCTGCGGTTTAGCTGTCTTTTTACTTTTTGTATTTGGCATAATTGATCCTTTTTTTGATTTGTTTATTATTAATATGAGAACAGTAATGGGAACAAACGATATGCCATGCGCCCAAACGCCACCGATGAGTACAATATGGATTAATTGGCAGGTATTTTGAAAGGCTAACTAAACATTGATAAAAAGTATGTGCAATAACCACCCCGAAAGATTTCAACCCGATAAAAAAATCTATTCACAACAACAGCGTGCCAACATATGAACACCATCCAGCTTATTGGTATTATAGCAGGTACCTGTACAAGTATTTCTTTGTTACCACAACTTATAAAAACCATCAACGACAAAAATGGTGGCGACATATCATATCTCATGCTGGCTATCTTATTGATAGGTCTTGGTCTTTGGATATGGTATGGCGTTTTAAAAGAAGATTATCCTATCATCATCACCAATTCAATTTCTTTTACCTTAAACATGCTTATCATTTTTTTCAATTTCTATTATCGCAAATAATGTGGGTAAACTCCGGCCCGTCGTTTATTAATTATTACATTCGTCTTCTCAAGAATGTGAACTATGGTTTGGTACTATGTTATTGGGATCATCTATTTCCTGCTTCTAATTGCCGTTTGTCTCCGTGTTATCTATGAAACAAGAAGTGCAACCAAAACAATGGCCTATCTCCTGTTGATCATTTTTATACCGGTGGCGGGAATGCTCTTTTACATTTTGTTTGGCGTTAATTACTGGAAAATAAAATTGTACAATAAGAAATCGACGGCAGATGAAAAATTATTGAACCGCCTGAAGAAAGAAATGAAGGTATATTCCAATGCAATGGTCTCACCTTCTGAATTACCCGCCGAGGACAACCGGGAATTGGCCCTTATGCTCAGGAAAGAACTTAAAAGCCCCTTGACACGAAGGAACAGCGTCAAACTATTAATAAACGGTGAAGAAAAATTTCCCGAAGTGCTGGAAGCACTTCGAAATGCGAAACATCATATTCACATTGAATATTACATTTACGAACAGGATGAGATCGGGGACCAGATCAACACGGTGCTGATACAAAAAGCAAAGGAAGGAGTCCAGGTACGACTGATCTACGACGATTTTGGAAGCCCGAATATCAGCAGGAAGACAGAGCAAAAAATGAGAGAAGCGGGCATCGGGATCTATCCATTTCAAAAAGTACTTTTTTACTTGTTAGCGAACCGGCTTAATTACAGGAATCACCGGAAGATCATTGTGATCGACGGGCAAACTGCTTTTACCGGGGGAATCAATGTAAGCGATAAATATATCAACAATAAACCCGGCAAATTATTTTGGCGTGATACACATATTCGTATTGACGGACCGGGAGTATATTATCTGCAATATCTTTTTTTGGCGGACTGGAATTTTTGCACCGGCAAGGTAATAATACCTGAAGAACCCCACTTTTCAACACCTGCAATCCATAAAGATGACCACTTCTTACAGGTGGCTGCAAGCGGTCCCGATTCCGATCAACCCTCTGTCTTATTTTCCTTGTTACAGGCGATCTATCTGGCAAAAAAAGAAATATTAATAACGACTCCTTATTTCATACCCGGTGATAGTATTCTTGAAGCATTGCGGATCTCGGCGCTTAGCGGTCTATCTGTAAAATTGCTGGTGCCGGGTGTATGTGATTCCAAGCTGGTAAATGCCGCCTCCAAATCATATTATGAAGATCTGCTGTGCGCCGGTGTCGAAATATATATGTACCAAAAAGGCTTTGTCCATGCCAAAACGCTGGTTGCGGACGGGAACCTGTCGATAATAGGAACAGCGAATATGGACTACAGGAGTTTCGAATTGAATTTTGAAGTCAATGTATTGGTGTATGACAGGGAATTTTCTGAAAAATTGAGGGACGTTTTTTTTAAGGATATTGAAGAGGCAGAAAAAATCGATAAAGACTCCTGGTGTCAGCGAACCGCATATGAACAATTGCCGGAAAGAGTGGCCAGGCTATTCTCCCATGTTTTGTAGT
>JAICPX010000258.1 GCA_025929635.1 Chitinophagaceae bacterium | reverse complement strand
AATTTCCAGCCTTCATCAATATTCAAATGACGTTGCGCATGCGTTAAATGAAAAAATGGAATTATTAATGCAAACAGCAATAGGGTTTTTTCAAAACATTTATGACTTAACATGTGGCAATCAATTTATTTCAAATAAGTTCTCATAAGTTCAAAGTTACTCATCCCGTTTGTTTTTACCACGCATCACACTTCAGACCTCATACTTCATACTTCATACTTCGGACTTCGGACCTCAGCGCTTTCAAAATGTTTTGCCTGCGTGCAAGATAGATTGTAACTTTTGCTCCCAAAAAACTATCTGTATGAAAGTCCGCCTTTTCTTTTCTGCATTTATTTTATCGGTCATGCTGTTGTTTGCATTTCGTTTAGAAGAAAATAAAAAGCAAACAAGATCCTTTGACATTACAGAATATAAAAAGAAAAATATTCTTAGTTGTAGTCCTGACTGGAATGAATTAAAGGACTGCCTGGAGGAAACTAACATTCCTCCTATTCCCGGCGCCGGGATTTATAAATGGAAGATCTCAACAAAGAATGACAGTGCTCAATTTTATTTCAACCAGGGTATCAATATGTACTATAGCTTTCATCTTATCGAAGCGATGGCGTCATTAAAGAAAGCGGCCAGGTTTGATCCGAAAAACGGGATGATCTATTGGGCCCAGGCCCTTACATATGGACCAAACATAAATGACTTTGGCTACCGCGCCTCACCCGAAGCATTGGAGGCAACTCAAAAAGCGATGGAGTACGCTGCTTATGATCCTGTGGAAAAAGGCTTGATCCATGCCATCTCGGTAAGGTATTCGGCCGATTCAACGAAGACAAGAGAACAATTGAATGAAGACTATGTGCAAGCTATGAAAAAACTGTATGAAGATTTGCCAACAAATCCCGATATCCAGGCATTGTATGCTGATGCCATGATGCTTCAACATCCTTGGGACCTATGGACGGTAGATGGCAAGCCAAGAGAATGGACACCCCGGATAAGGGAAGTGTTGGAAAAATTATTAGCAAAGAATCCAATGCATCCAGGCGCCAATCATTATTATATCCATGTGATGGAGCCTTCGCCCTTTGCGGCTAAGGCTTTACCTAGCGCGGATCGCTTGGGTAAAACAAATCCAGGTTTGTCGCATGTTGTACATATGCCTTCACATATCTATTTGCGAACAGGATTATATAATAAAGGTGTTGAGGTAAATGTAAACGCGGTGAATAGTTATAAAAAGTCGATCCCGCTCTATGCTCCCGTTACCGGTGCAGATTTTTTATACATTATTCATAACCTGCATATGAAAACCAATAATGCGATGCTTGCGGGTAATTATAAAATATCCGATGCTGCAGCAATGGAAACAAGAAACAGTATTCCAGCTGACTACCTGGCCATACCCGGAGCCATGGGGAGTGCTGTACAATATATTTATATGACGCCTGTGCTCGTAAATGTGAGATTTGGTAAATGGGATAAACTGCTTCAGGAAAAGCAACCGGCAGCTTCGCAGGTTTATGCCAATATTCTTTACCGTTTTGGAAGAGGAATGGCTTTGGCAAATACATCAAAGTTCGATGAGGCAAAACAGGAATGGGAGATCATGCAAACTTTATTGTCCGATACTGTCCTGCTGGAACCATTTACTCCATTCTCGGCAGCTATAAACGGAGCAACCGTTGCTTCGAAATTGTTGTCAGGGACAATTGCATTAAAACAAAATATCACCAGCACTGCTATATTAGATTATTCAGCTGCTGCCTTTGTTGAACAAGAAATGGTGTATAATGAACCGCGGGACTGGTTGTTGAATCCCTACCAGTATTTGGGTGCGGCATACCTCGCCGATGGGGACTGGTACAATGCACAAAAGAATTTTGAAGCGGATCTTAGACAAAACAATGAGAATGGCTGGGCATTATATGGCTTATACCAATGCTTTGTAAAGGCAAAGAAAACTGCCGACGCTTCAAAAGCTATGGCAAGACATAAGACAGCATTTGCAAAAGCAGATATTAAAATAAGCGCCGCTGTTTATTGATTTACAAATCTTTTCCAACCACATTGACCTTTTACAAGAATTTTTTGTTTTAAAGCTGGGCATTTTGGAGATATTCAGAAGTGGCACGGTTTTTTTGATGTATGTTTTGTATTCTTCATTGAAGGAGTTAAAAGATTAATTGCTTTCGGAAGAATGCCTGGTCATTTACCTGCAACATATGTTCCGTCCCTTAGGAATTCAAGCCAGCAAATAATTTTCGCATCAGAACTGCCTTTTTATTTGTAAGAAGGAGACCAATATGGCATTGAAGAAAAAATACCAGGAATTGTTAACAGCGGCCCGCGCATCAGGAGTATCGGATCTCCAGGTGCGGGAACATAGCGGCATTCTTTTTATTGACGTTATAGCGCCATCAGAAGATGTAAAACAAAAATTATGGGTCCTTTACGAAAAGATCGCTGATCATGGCCCGGGAGATGTCATGATGAATATTTCAGTAAAGCGAAGTGACGGCATGCACAATGGCTCCTAACGTTTTGGGTAATATTCAAAGATCAGTGAAAAAGAATATGCGGTGGATTCATCTACAGGATCCTTATAAACAAGCGACAATTTTATATTTGTTTTTGAAGAACTGATCTCTTTCCCTTTTTCGTAAAAATAACTTGATTTGGCAGATCTTTCTTTTGTTACTTTAAACACATGCGTCGGGGCAAATTCCTCTTTTATTCGTTTGAATATTTTCTTGTAAAAATCCCTGAACTCAACTCTGCCGCCTTTATAGTCGGCATCTGAATAGGCAAAAATGAGTTGAATAATCCTTCCATAATCTTTGATCTTCCCTTTCTCTTCACAAATACTGAGATCGGTAAAATAAGTTTTGATCAGCGAGATCTTGTCTTCCCGGGTGGCAAACTTTTCGATCAGGTGGTCAAAGGAATTATTTATTTTGGTAAGGCTGTCTTTGATGTTTTTACACTGGGGTAGTTCTTTGGTTTGCGCTAATAAAGAGTGAATTGAAAACACACATGCGAAAAGAAAGACTAACTTTTTCATGTGATCAGGTTTGTCGACGCTTACAAAATTAGGGCGCGGGTTGCATAATGAAGGAAACAAATGCTTCCCAGAAGTCTTTTCCTTTTACAAAGAAGTATAAGAATTGTCCAACCATATAGACCAATAAACATATCCATAGGGTTTTGGTTGGTTTATTGTTCCTGTAATCATAGATCAAAAGACCGGCGAGTATAAGATCCTGCAATAAGTAAGAGACGATTTCAATAGGAATAACGCCAAAAAAATTCCCGATACCAAAAGAGAAAAAGAGGATCCTTTCGAGTGTGGGCCCGATCATGGTTAATGAAGCAGCCACCATATATCGTGCGTGAACAGAAGTCGTACGACGATTCAGGATTGCACGGAAATAAAAGAAACCAAGCCAGGATAAATAAAAAAGTATGATGCGGGTATTATCGGCAACCTGCTGAAGTACTGCTGAAGGATCTTGCTGTACGTCACCCTGGATTGCCTGCTGGGTCAGGTTATTCAAATCACGATAATAAACAAACCGGATGAGGAAAAAACCGGTAATCAGCAGGGCCGGCATAACCACATAGCTGATTTTACCAATTGTTCTGTGTATTGCCAGTTTTTTATACCGGATAAGCAATGGTTGGGTAATTAGCATCGCGGCCCAGATCATCATCAATGCAAAATGAATATGTATAATAGAGGGACGGGGAGCAAATAATGACGCAAAATAAGTTTGATAAAATCCCCAGCCGATCAGGGGTATCAGGAGTAAATACCAGTACGCGATCCCTCTTCTGTAGAGGTCATATGTTTTTTGCATAGCAGTCGGTTTGGATAGCACGCGGATGACGCTGATTCTTATGATTTAATTAAAATCTTAGTTGATATAAAAGATCTTTTTCTATCTGCGTGCCTTCCATTTATTCAGTGCTTTTACCTTTAACGAAATCACTAACAAGATAACTTACCAGTTTGCCACTCGTTGAATCAAATCTTCCATCGCTTAACCTGGTAGCGCCTTCACAGATGTGCAGATAAGCGGGTTTGCTTTGCGCTGCAACAAACGATATGTATTGTCTCGCCTGGTTCGGCATAATTCCCACCGGTGTCATAGCGCTGCTCAGTGTATGTTCAATACAATCAATATCAAGATCGATACCGCAGAGACCGTCGTCTGTAAAGTCCGCGGCATGTGCCACTGCCTGCATAAAGGTTCTTTTCTCATGAACAAAAATATCTTCGTAAGTAAGACAGTCAATAAAAGGATTGTTCACAATATCGATCCAGCAATTCTGGGGTAAATAATTTTCATGCAAACCAACAATGCAGTATTTCTGCAGGTAGCCATCTTCTTCGGCATAACGGAATGCATTCCCGCTATGTCTTCCTTCCATGGGCCGGTAATCCGCATGCGCATCAAGATTGATACAATTGATCTGCGCCATTGGGATCACGCCGGCTTTATGCCAACCTTTCGCTGAACCTTTTATCAATGGATAAGAATTATTATGACCGCCTCCGATCACGATAGGTATTTTTTTATTCTCCGTGATCAGCTTTGCCAGGTACTCGACTTCATCATCAATTGTATTCACAGCGTGACGATACGCTTCTATCTTTTCATCCTGGCTCCTGGCCGTTGTATCGATTAAGTATTGTATGTCACCAAAATCAAAATGACCAAGCAATAACACTTCTCCCCCGTCAAAAAAATCATTGCTTTGGATGTTCATGAATGATTGAAGAAAAGGGATCCATAGAGTATCTGTGCCCCCGATGCCGTGGTTTCCTTTTGCACCAAGGTCTTCGGGCACGCCAAACAAAACATATTTTGCAGTTGATATTGCTAATGATGCAGAAATTTCGCTTGAATCCTGCAGCACCTGCAACCTTTCACCCACTTTGGTTTCAAATCTTCTTACTCTTGTCAGCGAAAGAATGTCTTGTTTGTTATAGATCTTTAAATGATGCATTGAGCTTTGTTTCTTTGTCGGCTCAGCTGCTTCCGGATGTTGCTTTTCCATTTGTAAATCTATTATTTTTTAACCTCATCCTCCTTCTCCGAAGGAGAAGGAGCGGTACTGCACTGCAAATCTAGACTTCATAACTTCCAAATCAACTTTAATTTTCTGTTCGGCATTTGTTGACCTTCCCGATAAAAAAGGAATCGTCGAAAAGCGAGGGCTGTGTGTTGCTTCCCTCCCCTTTGGAGAGGGACTGAGGGTGAGGTCTAAATCCCAATTTTTGCATTCACAATCTCAAGTATCTCCTCCTCCTTAGCCCTAGCCTTAGCCTCAATCTCTCTCCCCTTCGAAATCACATCAGACACAAAAGATTTATCATCATAGCTCGCGGCATTGATGCGGACATTCATAAACGCCCCCATCACTGCACTGCGTGCACATAGCGCTCCAACACCTGCATCGGAAACACTGTTGGGGTTGCCGGTTTCTGCCATTGTTTTTATCACTTCCATACTATCATAAGAAGTCTGCATTACTTTAAAAGGAATTTCAATGGCAAACTTTGTTGCCTCACTAATTGCTTTGCTCCTGGCCGCTTTTTCTTCCTCCGTTCCTTTTGGTAAACTCATTGCATGCATAATACCATTAAACGCTTTTGTATCTGCATCAACCAATCGAAGCAATTCGTCCTTATAAGCCTGGCCCTTCTCTGCCCAGTTACTAAATTCTTCCCAGCGATCATCCCAACCTTTTTTATGTGATGATAGGTTGGCTACCATTGTTCCCAATGAAACACCCAGCGAACCAATATAAGCAGCAATAGAACCACCGCCCGGTGCAGGGCTTTCGCTTGCTGTTTCATCAGCGAAATCATTCAATGGCATATTTACCATTCGGCTTTCGGATTTGTCTTGTAACATATATTCAATAATTTTTTCTTCTGGTTTAAAAGGATAGAGTTCAGAAAGTCCCATTGATAACACGGCAATTCTTATCAACTCTTTTTCTGAAACACCAACAGAACGTTTTTGTTTGCGCAGAAAATACTTACCAGCATCCAGCATCGCTTTTAACGGGATCAACCCCACCAGTTCAGATCCAGTAACCCTTATCCCACGAGCATCCGCTTTCCTACACACTTCATCAAAAGCAATATGCACCGGTGTTATATTAATATTGGTAAGATTGATACTGATCTGTGCAATACCGTATTCTTCAATATACCAACCGATCGCCTTTACGGCCTTCAAACTCCCAGGCTGCACCAGCATCTGGCCACCAGCATCCAGTATCTTTCTTCCCACTTCCCGCACATCAAACGCAATTGCATTAGCACGGCGCACCGATGTTGTATTTAGATTTACATTATAAGCCACTAAAAAATCTCTTGCACCGATCACGGTAGCGCCGCGTTTTGCATCCATTATGGCCGGACCAAAATCTGGTTTGAATTCAGCGATCTTTTTAAAGAAACCTTCATACTCACCGGCACGGATCACGGAAAGATTGCTGCGCCTTTTATCAACTTGTGCTTCTTCATATAAATAAACAGGCAGTGACAATTCCATGCCTACTCTT